>JAADFR010000173.1 GCA_013152755.1 Alphaproteobacteria bacterium | reverse complement strand
TTTTATAAATATATTTAATATTTTTATTACATTAAAAACAATGCATTACTAAAATTGGCACAATAAATGCATGCCTAAGCCTCTAGCGTCAAATTTCATATATAATTTGATTACAAACCTGAAATTTTCGTTTATCTGCCATATTTAAATTATGAAAAGACAATAACATGAAAATAGCTTTAAAAAACAAAATAGCCGGCACCATGCTGGCTTCGCTTCTGGCGTTATCCGCGACAAATGCGCAAGCAACCGCCATTCGACTGAACACGGGCTTTAATAACAATACAATTGCTGCCATTGATGATGGCAGCACTGGCTTAATCAATTTTGGCTTTACAATAAACTTCTTTGGCAATAACCGCACAGGTGGATATGTCAATACAAATGGTAATGTGACATTGGATGCAGGATTAGGCGATTTTACGCCTTTTCCGCTCTCAACAACCAGCCAGGAAATCCTGGCACCTTTTTTTGCTGACGTAGACACCACCACAGGTGCTCCGGTCAAGTATGGGGCAGATACAGTTGGCGGCCGTAATGCTTTTGGTGCGAACTGGATAGATGTCTGCTTTTTCCCACGAGACTGTAGAGTGACAAACAGCTTTCAACTGGTTATCATCGACCGCTCTGATATCACTTCAGGTGATTTCGATTTTGAATTCAATTTTGATGACATCAACTGGGAAACCGGTAATCTCAGTGGCGGCAGAGGTGGCCTTGGCGGCAATTCAGCCCGCGTTGGATGGTCTAACGGTTCTGGCAGTACATTTGAACTGACAGGCTCTGCTGTCAGTGGTGCCTTTCTTAACGGGGGTCCGTCCAGCTTGATCTCAAACGAACTTAACAGTAATTTATCTGTTGATGGAACCACAATGGGCCGTTATTTTTTCCAGGTCCGTAACGGTAATGTTGTTCAGCCACCGTCTGCCGTTCCAGCCCCCGGAGCCCTTACCCTGTTTGGCTTTGGCCTCATTGGCCTTGGGTTAGCCCGGCGTAAACGGAAAAAATAAACTACTGTAACAGATTAAATTTAATTACCTTGTCGTTTTCGGCAGGGTAATTTTTTTTAAGGCTTCAAAACAAGACTTTGGTTTTCTATCTTAAAAGACGAAAGTTTATTCAGAAAATTCATGCCAAGCAGGGAGACATTCATCACCCCCTGCTGAGAAACAGAAGCGGAAATTCCCGTAACCTCAATCGATTCAAGGGATATTTGATCAAGTTTAACCATGGCCTTATAACTGATCCCGTTGGCGGTGCGAAAAGCCCGGTCAAAGGCAAGTCCCGCCGGGTCAAGGCCTGCGGCCTCTGCGTCTTCATAGCTTAAGGAAATATGGCTCGCGCCAGTATCAACCACGAAACGGATTGGCGTGCCATTCACATCAAGAGTTGCCCAGTAATGACCATCCCGGTTCATGGACACGCGAATATCACCGCCGTATTCCGCAACGTTGGTTTTGGCATAAACCATATCATTGCCGGTATTTTGTACCACCTGCTTCTGGCCATCGGCCACAGCAATAATCTTGTCGCCGAAATAGGCAACCGCAGCGGCAACGAAGAGGGCCAGTAATAGAATCTTTGAGGGGCTGGTCATTTCTATCCCTTATTAATTTTGGCTAATATAATACCCCCAGCTTAAAAGAGGTTTAACAAAGGATAGAATTATTTCTTTTTCTCATTCGGGAAGGATATTTTTTAACCGGTCGGTGGCCCGGCGTTCCGCCTTTGTTGGCCGGCCCGCACCCCGGTCCCGGCGAGCAACCTGTGATTTTTCGATCTCTTTAATGACCTCAGGCGGCGGGGTTAAATCCTCATAGAGGGCCTGTGCCTCCGGGGCCGGGCCGCGCCGATGGTTAAAGGTCAGAATTTTTGCAATACGGATGATATTCGGCTGGGGAAAGGTCAGCACATCGCCCGCCACCACCGGGGTTTTGGCCTTGGTGATTTTTTGGCCGTTCAGCCGCACCTTGCCCGCCCGAATGACCTTGCTGGACAGGGACCGGGTTTTAAAGAAACGGGCATGCCAAAGCCAGATATCAACACGCTGGCTTTGGGGTTTTGGACTGTCCATGGCGCAGGTCTATTTCTTTGATTTAAGCTGATCCTTCAGCCCGGCCAGCGCGGCAAAAGGACTATGAGGATCCGGGGCCGGGCCTTTGCGCTGAGGCTTCTTAGGTTTCGGCCCGCCAGCCTTCGGTCCCCCGGGCTTGCCCTTGAATTTACCCGGCTTGTCCTTTGGTTTGGCGGCCTGTGGTTTTTTAGGCCCCCGATGCTGTGGCTTCTGATAGGGCTGATGATGAAACAGCTTGTCTTCTACCTTGTCTTCTACCTTGTCTTCTACCTTGTCTTCTACCTTGTCTTCTACCTTGTCTTCTGGCTTGTCTTCTGGCTTGTCTTCTACCTTTTCTTCTGTTTTTTCCACAGGCTTTTCTTCGGATTTTTCGGCAGGCTTTTCTTCCACATCCGGGGTCCGGGCGGCGATTATCTTTGCCGCTTCTTCCGGCGTATATTCCTTTTGCACATAGCCCAGATAGGCCATGATTTCCACAAAGTCATCACCGCTGGTACCCACAAGGCTCATCAAATCAGGATCGGCAGGAAAGGGGCCTTTCAGGGAAGTTTCCCGGGCCGCATTGGCCAGCCGTTCCAGCATATCCAGGCGCACCGCATTCTTGCCCGTCACCCGGTACCCGGAGACCTCATAAAAGGCGCGCGGCGCTTTCTGGTCAATGGTGATGGTGCATAGTCCCGCCACCGGAATATCGGGCAGGCGGTCCATATCATTGAACAGGGCCCATAAAAACAGCCGCAACTGGGCCGGGGCCGGTTTGAGCAGAGCAGGGATATAAAGACTGGCCGAGCCGAGCCAGATACCCAGCTGTTTCATCTGAAAACGGCCCACGCTGTCCACGCCGCGAAAATCACGGGCGATCATACGGCGGGGAATAGTACCCAGCTTTTCCAGCATCTGAAAGGCAATGCCCCGCGCCATACCGTCAATGAGCGGCTTGCCCGCGCCGTCCTTGGCACCATTCACGCCCTCTTTCAGGGCAAAAAGCGGGGCCAGTATCTCACCCACGTGGGCCGCGAGCCAGCGGTCCACCCGCGCCTGCACCTGCGCCAGTATTTCACCCTGAAGATTTGGGGTCGGCGTGACAACAGCTTTCGGCGACAATATATCCGCGCCCTTTTCCACCCGGGCAATGGCAATGCCGCGCCAGTTGATGGTGGAACGGGTCATGGGGTCGCCCAGAATAAGGCTCAGCTCGCCGTCCTCGGCCTGATCAAGGGCATCGGCCTTATTCTTGATCTCTAGGCTCAGAATCTTATCGGCGGCGGCGCGCAGTATCTTGCTGTCCTCACCATAAGCGGCGGCATCTTCCTTGAACTGGAATCCTTCCAGTGTGCCGATGAAATGGCCTTCCACGTAAATGCTGCCATCGTCCTCAATATCTGCCATTAAATTTCCTTTTTGACGTAATTCTCTCATCAAATGCGACATCCGCCGATCCACAAAGCGATGTGTCAGACGTTCATGTAGCGCATCTGACAGGCGATCTTCAATATCTCTTGTCATTTCCTGCCAATATTTTGCATCATCGAACCAGGCCGCCCGGTGGGAAATATAGGTCCATGTGCGCATATGACTGATGCGGGATGACAGGGTATCTATGTCCCCCTTGACCTTGTCCAGCGGCAGGATTTCACGGGCCAGCCAGTCCGGGCTTAACCGCCCGTCATCGGCAGAAGTCTGCCGATATATATGGCACAGCAGCCGGATATGCTCCTCGTCAGACACCTTGCGAAAGTCGGGAATCTGACAGACTTCCCACAGGCTTTTCAGGGCCGCCGGACCGCCCGAACGGTCCCTTATATCCGCCATATTTATCATCTGCCGCAGGGAGGCGAGATCAATATTTTCCTGCGTTCTACTCAGGCCTTTTCGCCCCGGCGCGGCGTCCAGAGACCGAATCAGGGCGGTGGGATGGCCATAGTCAAGATTACTATTGCGCCATTGCAGGACGGTGAGCGGGGCAAATTCGTGATTTTCCACCGCATAGACCATATCATCGCGCAAACCCGCGTCCATCCCGTCCAACAGGCAGCCAAAGGTACCGTTGGTCATATAACGCCCGGCCCGGCCCGCGATCTGTGCCACCTCGGACGGGGTCAGGGGCCGCATGCGCCGCCCATCAAACTTGGCGGTCCCGGCAAAGCACACATGATCAATATCCATATTCAGCCCCATGCCGATGGCGTCGGTCGCCACCAGAAAATCCACATCGCCGTTCTGATAAAGCTCTACCTGTTTATTGCGGGTGCGGGGGCTAAGCGATCCCATAACCACCGCCGCCCCGCCCTTTTGCCGGCGCAGCATCTCCGCATAACCATAAACATTATGGGCGGAAAAGGTGATCAGGGCTGTGCGCCGATGCAGACGGGACAGCTTTTTAGGATCGGTATAGATCAGCTCGGAAAAACGGGG
>JAADFR010000172.1 GCA_013152755.1 Alphaproteobacteria bacterium | reverse complement strand
GGCAAATAGTCCGGCAATTCACCGGCGGTCACATAGAAACCCTTTTGCCCATATGCCTCGGCCAGATCAACCATAGCCTGTCCCCGGTCGCGGCTTTCGCCGTGGATATGTTCAAACAGATGCAGGCAATGGGCCCGCCCCCGGTCAAATATTTCCACATAATTTTCCTGGGTTTCATAGATGTCTCTGACTTTCATGTCATCCACAAAGGCCTTGACCTTCTTGATTTGGCGGACAGGAAGTAGTTTTTCCTGTGCCAGCACCGCCATCAGGTCATCCAGATGAGGCAGAATTTCTGCCTTTGGATAGGACAGAAGAAGTCCTAGTATCTTAAATGTTTTCATGGGCCTAGCTCCTTGTCCTGCCACTCATGGTATTTTTATGGGTGGAGGTGCCGAACAGATTGGTCCGGGTCTGACCCCCGTCACCGCACCCATTGCCGAAAGAAAAACCGCAGGATGAGCGTTGCTCGAAAGCGATCTCATTATCGAACGGCGTATCCCCGGCATATTCACGGTGGTTGGTGGGGATCACATAGCGGTCCTCATAATTGGCCAGTGCCATAATCCGGTACATATCGTCCAGCGTATTCTCATCCAAGCCCACCCGGTCTAGAATATCCAGATCGGATATGCCTTCCACAGTTTTCTCGCGCATGAATGCGCGCATGGCCAGCATTCTCTCCAATGCATGAACAATCGGTTCCTCTTTGCCCCCGGTCAGCATATTCGCCAGATATTTCACTGGAATACGCAGGTCGTTGACATTGGGGATGACACCGCTTTTCTCCAGCCGGCCATCTTCCATGGCGGATTGGATGGGGCTGAGGGGCGGAATATACCAGACCATAGGCAGGGTACGATATTCCGGATGCAGCGGAAAGGCCACCTTCCAGTCCATCGCCATCTTATAGACCGGCGAATTTTTCGCCGCCTCAAGCCAGCTGTGAGGAATACCGTCTTTTTTGGCCTGCGCAATGACTTCCGGATCATGGGGATCGAGGAAAATATCGCATTGCGCCTGATAGAGGTCCTCAACATCTTCTTCGCTGGCGGCCTCTGAAATCCGGTCGGCATCATAGAGTAGAACGCCCAGATAACGGATACGGCCCACACAGGTTTCCGAACAAACGGTCGGGTCACCGGCCTCAATCCGGGGATAACAGAAGGTACATTTTTCGGATTTACCACTTTCCCAGTTGAAATAGATTTTCTTGTAGGGACAGCCACTGACACACATGCGCCAGCCCCGGCATTTTTCCTGATCAATCAGAACAATACCGTCCTCTTCCCGCTTGTATATGGCCCCGCTTGGGCAAGCGGCGGCACAGGCCGGGTTGAGGCAATGTTCACACAGGCGCGGCAGATACATCATGAATGTATTTTCAAACTGACCGTAAATGTCTTTTTCCATGGCACCGAAGTTATAGTCCTTTGACCGTTTGGAAAATTCACCGCCGAGAATTTCTTCCCAGTTGGGGCCCCATTCGATCTTTTCCATCACTTCGCCTGTGATGGCGGAGCGGGGACGGGCCGTAGGCGGGGTATGGACTTCCGGTGCCTTTTGCAGCCGTTCATATTCAAAGGTGAAGGGTTCGTAATAATCGTCAATTTCCGGCAGGTCCGGATTGGCAAATAATTTGGCCAGAATGCGGAATTTCCCGCCCATTTTTGGCTTTAACTTGCCATTACCAAGGCGGGACCAACCGCCGTTCCATTTGCTCTGGTTTTCCCAGTCGCGGGGATAGCCAACCCCCGGCTTGGTCTCAACATTATTGAACCAGGCATATTCAACCCCGGCCCGGGATGTCCAGACATTCTTACAGGTCACGGAACAGGTGTGACAGCCAATACATTTGTCCAGATTAAGGACCATTCCTATTTGAGCACGAATTTTCATTATGCTAACTCCCCAAAACTATCCGAATGATCATGATTGCCAGAAACACCGTCTACGGGTTCATCCATCCAATCCACCTTGTCCATTTTGCGGCATATTACGAACTCATCCCGGTTTGACCCGACCGTGCCGTAATAGTTAAAGCCATAAGATAACTGGGCATAGCCCCCGATCATATGGGTCGGCTTGACCACGGCGCGGGTGACCGAGTTATGGATACCGCCCCGATGGCCGGTCATTTCAGATCCCGGTGTATTGATGATCTTTTCCTGAGCGTGATACATCATGCACATGCCTTCGTTAACCCGCTGGGAAACAACGGCGCGGCAAGCAATGGCGCCGTTCACATTATACAGCTCAATCCAGTCATTATCCTCAACCCCGATCTTCTGAGCATCGACCTCGCTCATCCAGACGATAGGTCCACCGCGCGACAGGGTCTGCATCAACAGATTCTCTGAATAGGTGCTGTGGATACCCCATTTTTGGTGAGGCGTGATCCAGTTCAGGGCAATCTGTGGATTACCGTTGCTTTTCTGGTCCTCAACCGGGGCCAGAGTTTTGGTATTGATCGGCGGTTTATAGACGCAGAATCCCTCTCCAAAATCACGCATCCAGCTGTGATCCTGATAGAATTGCTGACGTCCGGTGAGCGTGCGCCACGGGATTAGCTCATGGACATTGGTATAGCCCGCGTTATAGCTCACATGCTCATCCTCAAGGCCGGACCATGTGGGCGATGAAATGATCTTGCGCGGCTGGGCCTGAATATCCCGGAAGCGGATTTTTTCGTCCTGTTTGGGCAGGGCCAGATGCTTATGCGCGCGGCCAGTGAATTTCTCCAGCGCGCCCCAGGCCTTCACCGCCACCTGACCATTTGTTTCAGGGGCCAGTGACAGGATAACCTCGGTGGCATCAATATCACTTTCGATACGCGGCATGCCTTTGGACACACCCTCCTCTGTCACCACATGGTTCAGTTCGCCAAGGAATTTATATTCAGGCTCCGTGTTCCAGGAAATACCCTTGCCGCCGTTGCCGATTTTAGTCATCAGCGGGCCGAGGGCAGTGAATTTCTTGTAGGTGTCCGGATAATTACGCACCACATCAATGTAAGCTGGCATGGTTTTGCCGGGGATGGGGTCGATCTCCCCCTTCTTCCATTCCTTGACGTCAAGACCCTGCGCCAGTTCCCCCGGAGTGTCATGAAGGATCGGCAGGGCGACCACATCGGTTTCCTCGCCCAGATGTCCGGGGCAAAGTTCAGAGAATTTTTTGGCTAATCCCTTGTAAATATCCCAGTCACTGCGGCTTTCCCATGCGGGGTCCACGGCGCGGCTGAGCGGATGAATGAAGGGATGCATATCCGACGTATTCAGGTCGTTCTTCTCATACCATGTGGCAGAGGGCAGGACGATGTCCGAATAGAGACAGGTGGTGGACATACGGAAATCCAATGTCACCACCAGATCAAGTTTCCCTTCGGGTGCCTTATCATGCCAGACAACTTCGCTGGGCCGTTTGGCCCCGCGTTCGCCAATATCCTGACCCAAGACGCCGTTCTGGGTGCCCAGAAGATGCTTGAGCATATATTCATGGCCCTTGCCGCTGGAGCCGAGAATATTGGACCGCCAGATGAACATATTGCGCGGGAAGTTTTTCGGATTATCCGGATCCTCGCACGACATATTCAGGGAACCGTCTTTCAGGCGTTCGGCGATATAGTCTGCCGTTGGTTTTCCGGCTTCTTTCGCCAGTTTGGTTAGTTCAAGGGGGTTTTCCTGTAACTGGGGCGCCGACGGCAACCAGCCCATTCTTTCTGAACGTACGTTGCAGTCAATGAGGGAGTAATCCTCCCATTTCGCCTTGTCCGCCAGCGGGGATAATATCTCATCCACACCCAGCTTCTCATAGCGCCACTGGTTGGCATGATTATAGAAGAAGCTGGTGCCGTTCATATGGCGTGGGGGCCGGTGCCAGTCGAGGGCAAAGGCCAGAGGCTGCCATCCGGTTTGAGGCCGCAGTTTTTCCTGTCCCACATAATGGGCCCAGCCACCGCCGGATTTGCCGATACAGCCGCACATAACCAGCATATTGATCACACCGCGATAATTCATATCCATGTGATACCAATGGTTCATGGCCGCGCCGATGATAATCATGGACCGGCCACGGGTCTTGTCCGCATTATCGGCAAACTCGCGCGCCACCTTGATGACTTTGTCACGGGAAACGCCGGTAATCTTCTCCTGCCATGCGGGGGTATAGGGCAGATCATCGTCATAGCTCTTCGCCACATTATCGCCGCCAAGGCCACTGTCCACACCATAATTAGCCAGCATCAGGTCAAAGACCGTGGCGACATATTTATCACCGTCCCGGGTTTTGATCTTCCGCACGGGAATGTTATGGAACAGAACACTGTCATGATCGGTGGCAACAAAAATCGGCTGGTCATTGCCCAGATTTCCGAAATAGGGGAAGCCCACGGAAATCACCTCGTCATGTTTCTTGACCAGAGACTTGAGCGGCCAGATTTCATTGCCGTCCGCCAGATTCTTGGCCTCCAGATTCCAGTGACCATCTTCTCCCCAGCGGGAACCGACGGTGCCATTGGGAATAACCACCTTGTCCGTATTGGCGTCAATAACCGCCGTTTTCCATTCCGGGTTATTGTCCTGACCAAGATCATCTGCGAAGTCAGACGCGCGCAGGGTCCGGCCCGCCACATAAATCCCGTCCTGTTCATCAATCTGAACCAGAAACGGCATATCGGAATAAAGCCGGGTATAATCGTCGAAATAATCACTTTGACCCTTGGCATGATATTCGGTCAGAATCACATGACCCATGGCCATGGCCATGGCCGCATCGGTCCCCTGACGTGGGTTAAGCCATATATCACTCAATTTGGCCACTTCACTGTAATCCGGGGTAATGGCTACAGTCTTGGTGCCTTTATAGCGCACTTCGGTGAAAAAATGGGCGTCCGGGGTGCGGGTCTGCGGCACATTGGAGCCCCAGGCCATGATATAAGATGAATTATACCAGTCGGCAGATTCCGGCACATCGGTTTGCTCACCCCATACTTGCGGTGACGCCGGCGGCAGATCACAATACCAGTCATAAAAACTGAGACACACGCCGCCAATCAGGGACAGATAACGCGATCCTGCGGCGTAAGAAACCATGGACATGGCGGGAATGGGTGAAAAGCCGATCACCCGGTCCGGGCCATATGTCTTGGCCGTATAGATATTGGCCGCCGCGATAATTTCATTAACCTCATCCCAGTCCGCCCGCACCATACCGCCAAGGCCGCGCACTTGCTTGTAAGATTTGGCCTTATCCTGGTTTTCCACAATATCCCCCCATGCGGTCACCGGGTCCGCATAGGTGTTTTTGCTGTCCCGCCACAGCTTGAGCAACCGACTGCGTATCATCGGATATTTCAGCCGTGCCGAACTGTAAAGATACCAGCTGTAGCTGGCGCCGCGCGCACAGCCCCGTGGTTCATGATTTGGCAAATCCGTCCGGGTCCGGGGGTAATCGGTCTGCTGGGTTTCCCAGGTGACCAATCCGCCCTTGACATAGATTTTCCAGCTGCACGAACCGGTACAATTCACCCCGTGAGTGGAACGCACCACCTTGTCATGGGACCAGCGCCCCCGGTAAGCCCGCTCCCACCCCCGGTCTTCATTGGTGGTGATACCATGTCCGTCCGAAAATACTTCCGGCTTTTCTCTGGTGAAAAAAGTCATCTTGTCCAAAAAATGGCTCATATCTTTACTCTTTCAGTTATTCGTTAAGTCAGTTTACGGATTTTTCACATAAGCACCGGGACGCAGGTAAAACCACCAGTTAATCACAATACATACGCCGTAAAATATAGCAAATCCATAAAGGGCAATTTCCGGTGTTGCTGCCTTAATTTCCTCACCCAGAACCTTGGGAATGATGAAGGCACCATAAGCCGCCACCGCAGATGTCCAACCCAGAACGGGCCCGGCCTGTTCCCTGTCAAAAACCATGGCAATGGTCCGGAAAGTAGAGCCGTTGCCAATACCGGTCGCGGCGAAAAGGATTAGAAACAGAACCAGGAAGGGTACAAAATACTGTTCCGGCGTTGCGGAGGCATAGGCCTGTCGCATGAAATAAGCCACGCCAAGGGCGCAGACCACCATCACGATGGAGATATATTGCGTCACCCGCGCCCCGCCAAACTTGTCAGCGATCATGCCGCCGATGGGCCGGATCAAGGCCCCGATAAACGGCCCGGTCCAGGCAAACATCAGGGCACTGGGGCCATTGGGGTTGGCCAGATCATGGACCATCACGCCGTCAACCATCACATGCTGATAGCCAAAGATAACCTTGATCGCCAGCCCAAAGGCCGCCGCATATCCGATGAAGGAACCAAAGGTCATGGTGTAAATTACCGTCATGGCCCATGTGTGTTTGTTGTTAAAGATTTTATACTGATGTTTCAGATTTTCCCCAATCTGTCCGGGGATCAGTTTTAACATATATACGGTCAGTATAATAACGATAGGCAACACTATCCATTTACTCAAGCCAATGCCGGATGTGGGCAGGCCCGCTGCCGTTTCCGGCAACATTAACCACAGACCGGAAGCCGCCGCTACAAAACCAATGGTCAGCATAAAGGAAATTTTAACAAAAACACTGACCGGATTTCCGATGTTCGGGGATACATGATCATCGGTAATGTTGTTCATGCCGAACCAGCCCGCAAAGGCTAGCGGCACCAGAAACAGCAACCACAGGAACCCGGCATTTTGAATATAGGTTTCCGTACCCGCCGGAATTTTACCGATCAAGGTGCCGCTGGTATTTTGCAGGATCATGGAATCACCGCCAAAAAGACCAAATGTCATAAATAAAGGCACCAGAATCTGCATGGTTGTCACGCCAAAATTTCCAAGGCCCGCATTCATCCCCAGAGAATATCCCTGAATTTTCTTCGGATAGAAGAAACTGATGTTGGACATGGAAGACGCAAAGTTGCCGCCGCCAAGGCCAGACAGAAAGGCCAGAATCTGAAATTGCCACAGCGGTGTATTAATGTCCTGAAGGGCAAAACCCGCCCCTACCGCCGGGATCATAAGCAGGGCCGTGGTGAAAAAGATCGTATTACGCCCACCCGCAAGACGGATGAAAAAGGTGCTGGGAATCCGGAGCGTTGCCCCCGTCAGGCCCGCAATAGCCATCAGGGTGAAAAGCTCACCCTTGGCAATGGGAAAGCCCAAATTCAGCATCTGAACCGTAATGATACCCCAGTAAAGCCAAACGGCAAAACCACATAACAGGCTCGGTATGGAAATCCACAGATTTCTGGTGGCAATCGCCTTGCCCCGGCTTTCCCATTCCGCCGGATCTTCCGGGTTCCATTGTTTAATATCTTCAGCCATATCCTTAAATCCTTTAATTATATTTATAAAAACGGGTGAGATATCAGGGCCTCACCCGTGATACTAAATCACCTTAACTCTGCTCATTTTTAATGGTGTCAAGTTCTGGCAGGTAGCGGGGGCCTTTAAGCTCCGGCATATCCTTGCGGTCCATACGTACAATGGAGAAATGCATCCAGACCAGTGCAATACCGATCAACAGGGTCAGCAACATGAAACAGCTTGTCCAAACCCCGATCAAATCATTCATGACCCCGAAAGCGATGGGCAGGAAGAAACCACCCAGACCACCGATCAGGCCAACGACACCGCCCACAGAGCCCACATGACCCGGATAGTAAACCGGGATATGTTTGTAAACTGCCGCCTTGCCAAGTGACATAAAGAAGCCGAGGACGATAGTCACGGATACAAAAAACCACAGGGGAAGGGTGATGTTAAAATTGATCGGCCCTTCGATACCGGCAACCGTATAATCCGTTGCTGGATAAGACAGGATGAAGGTACAGGCAACCGCGACACTAAACGTCCAATACATGACCCTTCTGGCCCCGATCTTGTCTGATAACCAGCCGCCAAGCGCCCGAAAGATACTACCGGGCAACGCATAGGCCGCCGCCAGCATACCAGCGGTCTGGATGTCAAGACCGTACGCCCCCACATAATAACGCGGCAACCACAAAGCCAACGCCACAAACCCGCCGAAAACAAAGAAATAATACAGAGAGAAGCGCCAGACCTGAAGGTTTTTCAGCGGTTCCATCTGTTCCATGAAAGAGGCATGCTTGATGCCTTTCTCGCGGCGTTCGCGCAGGGCGGGATCATCCTTGGTAAAAACAAAAAACAAAATGGCTGTGATAAGCAGGATAATGGAATAGACTTGCGCCACGCCCTGCCATTTACCGTCCATCACCACCAGCAGAAACGGCGCGCCAAAGTTGGTTATGGCCGCCCCCACGTTGCCCATGCCAAAAATACCAAGGGCCGTGCCCTGACGATTCGCGGAATACCATGTGGAGACATAGGCGATACCGACCGCAAAACTGCCGCCCGCCAGACCGACCCCGAGAGCCGCCACCAAAAACATGGGATAGGTAGATACCTTGGTCAACAGGAACGCCGCCAGCGCGGTAATCACCATTTGAAAGGTATAGATGATCCGCCCGCCATACTGGTCTGCCCAGACGCCAAGAAATATCCGGCTCAGGGAGCCGGTCAGAATGGGTGTCGCCACCAATATCCCGAACTGGGTATCATTCAGGCCCAAGTCTGTCTTGATTTTCAGGCCAATGATGGAAAAAATTGTCCAAACCGCAAAACAGACGGTAAAGGCCAGCGTACTCGCTGTCAGCGCCTGTTTTTGTTCACCTCCGGTTACATTTCCTACGTTCATAGCTAAACCTCTTAAGTTTTTTGATTGGTTGGACATTAGGGAAAAGAAGATCAATTGAATTTGACCTCGGTCAAATAACGAATGTTAACTTCAAAAAAAATTACCCGTCCGACTGGTCGATTTTTGACAAGAAACCTTGTGGCTTTGTGAAAACTGCCCTAATATTGGGGCGGGTATATAAAAACGATCAAAAAAAATATGAATATTACACTTACTTATCTTAGCAATGCTTTACATGACATGCAGGCCGAACGGGGATGTGCGGTGCTTTTCGTCAGTAGTGCCGGCAAGCTGTTCAAAAAAGAATTACAGAATAGTTTTGAAAAATCCCACGTGACCTTTGAAAAAATACGCGCCGAAATGAAAAGATGGCACGAGGACCATAGCTTTGATGATGAGTTTCTCCATAAAATGGAGATCGTTCTCAATAATTCAAAAACCGTCAAGTCCCGGCGTAATAAAATTCTCAATCTTGAATTTAACGCCACCGAAATCATTAGCGGCTATAGCCATAACGTGATCAGTCCCCTGATGGATATTATGGTTCTGGTTGCCCTGTTTAACAAAGACAATGACCCGGGAAAGGTCAGCGCTTATTCCTATTTTCTCCAGCTTAAGGAAAAATTTGGTCGGGAGAGGGCACTTGGGGTACGGGGACTGGCCACCAACTCATTTGCTAATCAGGAATTTCTGGACCGTTTCCGGTTTCTGATCTCCGAACAGGACAGCTTTAAACGCACCTTTTTCGCTATGGCTGATAACAGCCAGAAACGCATCTATGACGCCATCATGCATGGCAATGCGGTCCGCAAGCTGGCCGACCTGCATCTGAATTTAAAACGGGGACATAAAGTAACTCTGCCAGACATTGGCCCGGTCGACTGGTTTGCCCTGACCTCGGAGAAGATGAACCTGATGAAAAAGGTTGAGGAAAAACTGGCGGAAACCCTGCTGAAAAACACTCTGATGAACGGCAATGTGTCGCAGGCTTCACAAGTTACGGCCAAGCGCGCGGTGGAAGGCATTACATCACAGCAACGGGATTTTATTGAAGATCTGCCGTTTTTCATGAACCTGCCGGAGGATATTGTCTCGGGCCTGTTGCAACATGCGCAGGTGCGGGAATATAAAAAGGGCAAACTGTTATTTCTGGAAGGCGAGGTTTCCAGCCGCCTTTACATCATTCTGAATGGCTGGGTAAAATTATTCAAGGGCACTTCAAGCGGCAATGAAACCGTCCTGCAGATGCTGACCAGTGGTGATATGATCGCGGAATCAGCTGTTTTCCTCAATGCGAATTACCCGGTCAGCGCACAGGTGGCCAAAAATGCGGTCATTCTGACCCTGCCCGCGCCCATTATTCGTGAACGCATAAAACAGCATAACGAACTTGCGCTGAAAGTATTGGACGGTATCTCCAAGCATTCCCATAATCTGATTCAGGAATTTGAGAATATTCGCCTGAAACCGGCTACGGAACGGGTCGGCTGGTTCCTGTTGAAGCTGTTGCTGGATCAGGGCAAGGTGCCGGATCTCATCGAATTACCCTATGACAAATCACTCATTGCCTCCTACCTGGATATGAAGCCGGAAACTTTCTCGCGCACCCTGAAACGCTTTCGCGACAATGGATTTGAGATCAATAAAAGCTCGGTCATATTGCCCAGGATAGGTGCCCTTTGCGGCTTTTGTGACCATGATCTCTCCGCCGCTTGTGAAAAGCATGGTACGCCGGAATGTTCAAATCCCGATTGCAGTAATGAAACAATTGCCGATTTTTGATCCACATCAACACTGGATTTATTTTCTTCTTTATGTATAGTTGTGAGTGTCAGGGCGTTGTTGCCCTGCTCCGAAGCCTTCGACCCTAAACTCCCTCGGGAGCATGGTTCGCTGGCCGCAGGCAAATAGACCTGCCGGGTTATGGTGAAAACGCCGTGGCCTCCCGTGCTTGGAAAGGAGACTATAAGTGGACCTGAAACCAATTGAATTGGTTGATACCTATGATCGCGCATTCCCCTATTTGCGCCTGTCGATCACCGATATATGTAATTTTCGTTGTGAATATTGCCTGCCCGATGGCTATAAAGGCTCTGGCAAGCCCAACTTTTTGTCGCTGGATGAAATCCGGCGGCTGGTCACGGCCTTTGCTGAACTGGGCGTCTGGAAAATCCGCCTGACCGGGGGTGAGCCTAGTGTGCGCAAAGATTTTAATGAGATCATTGACCTCATATCTCATGTGCCGGGCATCAGTAATACCGCCTTTACCACCAATGGCTATCGGCTGGCCAAAAATGCCAAAAGCTGGTTTGAGGCCGGTATGCGCAACCTTAATGTAAGCATTGACAGTCTTGACCGGCAGATGTTCCATAAAATCACCGGCCATGACCGTTTGCCGGACGTGTTGGCAGGTATTGAACAGGCCCTGACCATTGGCTATGACAGCGTGAAGGTGAATGTGGTTCTGCTCAAAGGCTATAACGACACCGCCCTTGAGGACTATCTGGACTATATCCAAAAACGTCCGGTGACGGTTCGTTTTATCGAATTGATGCAGACTGGCGATAATTTGACCTATTTCAAAAAACGTCATCTGTCCGCCGATGTGATTCGGGACCAACTGCTGGACCGGGGCTGGACCCAGAATATCCGGGTTAATGGCGCGGGCCCGGCGGTTAATTTCACCCATCCGGATTATCAGGGAGCCATCGGCCTGATTGCGCCCTATTCAAAGGATTTCTGTCTGGGCTGTAACCGGCTCCGCATCACGGCCACCGGCGATCTGCGTCTGTGCCTGTTCGGTGATATTGGCATTCCGTTGCGTGACCTTCTGCAACATGATGACCAGAAAGCCGAGCTGCAAATACGGGTGATGAAACAGCTGGATTACAAGAAATCCTCTCATTTTCTGGCGCAGGGGGAAACGGGCCTGATTCCCAATCTGTCCTCTACCGGAGGCTAAGCGCCTATGAAATTACGTATAGAAGCGGAAAAGATCAGCTTTCGGCTGGATTTTGATGAGCTGGAACAGCTATTGATTGACGGTGATATTCAACAGAAAATCAACCTGCCCCAAGGCCAGTTGAGCTATATAATATCCGTCCTGCCCACCGGGTCACCGACTGATTTTCAAACGCGGGACGGGGTTTATATCCTGTTCCTTGCCCGTGATGTAATCGAAGACCATAAAGCCGCCCTGCCAGCCCTGAAAGGTATCGTTAGTCACTTTGCCATCGAAAACGGCGGCGAAATCACGGTAGCATTAGAGGTTAATTTAAAGAAAAAAGTCAAACATTCCTTAGAATGATCACATAGCCCAGCAAGGCCAAACTGAGCAGCCAGAAGACCATATAGAAGATCATGGCCCGTTTGGCCTTTTTCTTCTCATACCATGTGCGCGGCTGCACCCCTTTGAACAGGAACACCAGCTTCGCCGACAGATTGACGCAGACAATATTCACTGCCAGTAACAGTCCTGCCCCCAAGGCCAGATCATAATGCCCGGCGCCCAGCATAATGCCAATGGTCGCCCCCGGCGGCAACAGGGCCACCGCCACCATAACTCCGACCAGAACGCTGGACAGCCCCGTGGCCAGTGACAGTACTGCCGCCGCCCCGGACACCAGCGCCAGCGCGATACTGTCAAAACCCACATTGGTGCGGGACATAAGCTCCGGCCCGTTAAGCTCCCCCGGCCAATAGCTGTTCCAGACCAGCCCCAGCGAAAAACTGAGCGCCAGCGCGATCAAAAACCCCACCGCCATGGTTTTCAAGGCCCCGGCCATCAGGTCCAGATCACCAAGGGCCGTGGACAGGGCCAGGGCAAGATTAGGGCCGAGCAGGGGCGCGATGACCATGGCCCCGATCACCACCGCCACGTTATTTTCGATCAGGCCAATCCCGGCGACGATGGTGGAAAAAACCACCAGCAGGATGTAGCTGGTCGTGATTTCAGCCCCCCGCGACACATCCGCATAAAGTTCATCCCGGCTGATACCGGAAAAAACTTTCGGCGCCTTGGGCTTTTTGTCCTTGTCATCGCCGTTGGCGGCTACCTGTTCGGTCGTTATCTTGTCTGCTGGTTTAGGCAGGATCGCCTCTACAGGCTGTAACACGATACGGACAATCTGATTTTTCAGAAAGAGTTCCTGCAGGCGGTCAGTCACATTCTGGGTATCCTGAGTGCGCACCAGAAGCGCATAGCTCAGTCCATCCGGCCCCACCGGCCAGCAATCCACCGTCCGGTCGATCATCTTGACCTTTTGAGCCAGATCCCCGGCCCCTTTGCGGACATGTATCTGAATAATTCTGTGGCTCATTCTCGCCCCTTGTTATTTTGTATATAGCCCAGTGTAATTTTGTATGTAGCATAGACTATTTTATTGGGATATGCTTCGTCTATGACAAAAAATTTAAATATGGACAAAGTTGCAACGCCCCTTAAAGCTCTGCTTGGGGATCGTTTCAGCCTGTCAAATGCGGTGCGGCAACATCATGGTGAGGAATTGACCCATTTTGATATATGCCCGCCCGATGCGGTGGCCTTTCCCATCAGTACGGACGAAGTGAGCCAGATCGTAAAGCTGTGCCATGCCCATGACATTCCGGTCATTCCCTACGGCGCCGGGACTGCGCTGGAAGGGCATTTTCTGGCAGTGCGCGGCGGCATCACGCTGGATTTCAGCCGCATGAACCAGATCATCACCCTGCATCAACAGGATATGGATTGTGTGGTAGAGGCCGGGGTCACCCGGGAACAGCTGAATCAGGATTTGCGCGATACGGGACTGTTTTTCCCCATTGATCCGGGGGCCAATGCCACCCTTGGCGGCATGGCGGCAACCCGCGCATCAGGCACCAATGCGGTTCGTTACGGCACCATGCGGGAGAATGTCATTGCCCTGAAAGCGGTCATGGCTGACGGCACCATTATCACCACCTCAAGCCGGGCGCGGAAATCCGCCGCCGGATATGATCTGACCCGTCTGTTGATCGGGTCCGAGGGGACGCTGGGCATCATCACGGAAATCACCGTCCGGCTTTACGGCGTGCCGGAAGCCATCTCTGCCGCCGTCTGCCCGTTCAATAGCCTTGACGGGGCGGTGGATACGGTGGTCGATGTGATACAGATGGGTCTGCCCATCGCTCGTATAGAGCTGATTGATGACCTGTTGGTGGATATTATCAACCGCTTTTCCGACCTTGATTATCCTTGTGAACCGACCCTGTTCATGGAATTTCATGGCAGTGAAACGGCGGTTAAGGAACAGGCGGAAATGGTCGAAGAAATCGCGCAGGCTTACGGCGGTCATGGCTTTCGGGCCACCCGTCCCGAGGACCGCAGCAAATTATGGCAGGCCCGCCATGATGGTTTCCTGTCCCTGCGCGCCGCCTATCCGGGTAAAGATTTTTGGGTCACGGATGTTTGCGTTCCCATATCACAGCTGGCCGAATGTATCCGCCAGACCCGCACGGATATCCAGAAGGCTGATATAGTCGCCCCTCTTGTAGGCCATGTGGGGGACGGGAATTTTCATCTGACCATCCCCTATGACAAGGAAAGCCCGCAGGAAGTAGAGGCCATTGAGCAGAATGACCGGCTGGTAAAACGCGCCCTTGCCATGGGCGGCACCTCAACCGGGGAACATGGTATCGGCCTTGGCAAAAAGAAATATATGATGCAGGAACATGGTCCGGCATTGGACTATATGAAGATGGTAAAGCGGGCTCTTGATCCGAAAAATATCCTGAACCCCGGCAAAATTTTTGATTTGTGAGTGAGATAATGACCCGTAAAAGTGAACAGGAATGGCAGGATGCACTAGATGATGACAGTTATCAGGTGGCCCGGTGCGGCGGTACGGAACGGGCCTTTACCGGTAAATACTGGAATCACAAGGAAGACGGCATTTATAACTGCGTCTGCTGTGATGCCCCGTTATTTTCATCGGATACAAAATATGACAGTGGCAGCGGCTGGCCCAGTTTTTATGAAGCTATTGCGGCGGATAATATCACCATAAAGCAGGATGGTAGTCTTGGCATGGTTCGGGAAGAAGTGGTTTGCCAGAATTGTGATGCGCATCTGGGTCATCGGTTCCCAGACGGGCCAGAGCCTACGGGTCAGCGCTATTGCATCAATTCGGCTTCTTTGAAATTTACCGCTTGATATTCACCAGCATACGCTGACAGAGCGAAATAAATAACGTTTTTTCTTCCGGGGTAAAATCGGATGTGAGGTGATCCTGATGCTGTAGGATAATCGGGAAAATATTCTGAAACAGCCTTTCCCCCGCCGCCGTCAGCGCGATATGCATGATCCTGTTATCTTCTTTTTTCGGACGTCGGCGGACGCGCTTTTCCGTGACCAGCTTGTCAATAATCTGGCTTGTGCCGGGCTGGGTCAGAGAGGTCAGACGGGCCAGCTCGCCAATATTCACTCCGCCGCAAAAATGCAGAACCGCAATGATCCTCCAGCGGGGTAAATTGATATTATAGGGCTTTAAATCACGGACAATTTCCCCATTCAATTCCGTGGTGAGCCTGCGGAACAGATAAGGAATAAACTCAAGTAACGGCGTTTCCCGGTGCGATGACATGGCTAAAATCATTACATCATTTGTTTTTGCAAATCAATGAGGTAATCAATATCTTCCTCCGTGTTAAAAAAATGGGTGCAGACCCGTAAATTACCCACACCGCCCAGCGCCCGCATGGAAATCTTGATGGGCCGCATACATCGTCCCGGGGCAGAGGTGCGCTGGAAAAAGGCCGTATCCTTGTCATAATCCCCGGTGGTATAAGTGATCAGACCGTGGCGTTTCTTTGGGTCCGTCGGGCTAGTGACCCGGCAGCCAATTTCCTGCAAACGGTCAATGGCATAGGTGCCCAAACGCCGCACCCGCTGTTCCACATTATGGATGCCAATTTTTTCATAGAATTTCAGGGTCGCGTTCCAGCCAAATAAGGCCGGGCCAATGGTCACATCCTGCGAAAATTGATTGGCATTATTCACCGGTGGATAATCCCAGCTTTTCAACGTGTCATGGTCCTTGTCGGCAAAGGGAATACCGCCCGGAATATCGGCCCAGATATAATTGCGGAAACGGGCATCAATGCGGTCCATGACCTCGCGCTTGATATAGAAAAATCCGGCCCCCTCCGGCCCGCATTGCCATTTATAGGCCCCGGTGACCATCATATCCACATCATCATGTTTCACATCAATATTGATCGCGCCAAAAGCCTGTATGGCATCATCCAAGACCAGGGCCCCCTTGGCATGGGCGATGCGGCAGACCTCTTTCACATCATAGGTGAAACCGCAAAAAGCCGTGGTCCGGTCGATAATGACAAGCTTGGTATTGTCATCAATCACTTTTTCCATATCCTCCATGAGGATCTCACCGCCCACATTGCGGACCATGCGCAGCTCAACCCCGTAACGCTTGCTGATGTCCTGCATGATATAGATGAAAGACGGATAACCAAGGTCGGTGAAAACCACATTGTCCCCCGCTTCCCAGTCCATCATATTATACAGGATTAAATTGGCCATAATGCTGGGCCGGTAACTGTTGGTGACCTCATCCTTATGGGCGTTGATCATGCGCGCCGCGCGGGTGATACATTCATCCCAGCTGGCAATGAGAAACGGGTGAGAGGCCACATCGGCCACCGGAATATCCTCCATCCGTCCGGCTTCGACAAAATCATAAAATTCCCGGGCCGCCTTCAGCCAGTAATTGCCCGGTATCATCTGATCCCCGGCATTTAGATAGACCCAGTGATCGAGCATTTTAAACTCGGCCCGAATGTCCTCTATATGGTCGTCAATATAATTTCCTGTCATGATATAGTTTCTTTTCTATGATATTTCATATAATAAATTATAAAAAAGAAGTGACCTGCTGTCAAGGGTGACGGCACCGGATGGAAAATCTGTTTATCTGTTACGGATTAATCGCCATAGTTCCGGCAGGGCCTGTCGGATCCAGTAATATTGATATTTCAGGGTCAAGGCCCCCCAGCCATGGGCGCTATATTTGCGGGCGCTGGTCTCGAGCGCCACCCCGACACAGCGCAGTTTAATCCCCGCCTGCCGGGCGTGCCAGACCAGCAAATGATCCTCACCGTAAGCCACATCTTCGGGGAAGCGGCCAATGTGGTTAAACTTTTCAACGCTCAGACAGAAGCCCTGATCACCGAACGGCACCCCCAGAATTTCTGAGCGAAACCGCGCGCCCCATTCATTGAGCCCCATGCCACGGGGGCCGTCATCCCGAAATTTCAGATGAAAATAATGCAGGGCCGCGGGTGCTACTTTTAAGGCTTCCTCTAACGCTGTTATTCCCCGTTGCGACAGGCGCGAATCCGCGTGAAGGAACCAGAGGAAATCGCGGCTGGCAGCCTCTGCTCCCGCATTCTGCTGACTGGCGCGGCCCTGTTTTGCAATGATTTGTCGGATATGCGGCGCGCACGCCACAGGGTCAGCGCAGGAAACCAGAATGACCTCTGCCTCTGGGGCCAATGCGGCCAAATCCGCCAAAAGC
>JAADFR010000171.1 GCA_013152755.1 Alphaproteobacteria bacterium | reverse complement strand
CGATCGTTTTTTCAGAGAATGAACGTCTGCGGCAGGAAAATCAGCAGTTGAAACAGGCGCAGATCAAGGCGTCCCAGCTGGCCATTGATAACCAGAGGCTGAAAAAACTGCTCAATATCGGTGAGGGCCGGGTGACGACCATTGCTGCCGCCCGGGTGGTGTCGGACAGCGATAGCCCGTTTTTTAAAAGTGTTCTGATCAATCGTGGCACCCGTGACGGCGTTAAAAAAGGGCTGGCGATTATCAATGAGGATGGCATTGTTGGCCGGACAATAACCGTGGGGGATACATCGGCCCGGGTTCTTCTGGCTACGGATATAAACAGTCGTATTCCGGTAAAGCTGGCCGCCAGCGGCATCAACATGGTGCTTGAGGGCGATAATTCACCCTATCCGAAGCTGTCCTTTCTGCCCATTGGGGAGAAGCTGGCCGTTGGTGACCTGATTTTAACCTCCGGATATGGTATGGTCTTCCCCCATGATCTGCCGGTGGGACAGGTGGTGGATATGGGGCCGGATGGTATCAGGATAAAATTATCAGCCAAGCTGTATAACCTGAATTATGTCAGTATCGTTGGCTATGAGATTACCCGTGGCCCGGCCACTGCGAAGGATGAAAAAACGCCGAAGGAAAAAAACTGAGATGGTTGGTATGGAAGTCAAAGCAGAAAGAGGGATAAGAGGGGCGTTGCCCTTCCTCAGTGTCCTTGTGCTGGTTCTGCTGATGCAGCTTCAATATCGTTTGTTTTTTCTGGATAACCTGTTCCCCTATTTATCATTGGCAGCGGTTTATTACTGGTCTATTTTCAAGCCACGCCTTGTGCCGGTTAGCGCCTTGTTTATATTGGGTCTTTTGCAGGATATTTTAAGCGGTGGTCCGCTGGGCATGACGGCGTTGCTGTTCATTCTGGTGCGGATATTCGTTGTGCGGCAGGGCAGCCGTTTTCTGGAACGGGAATTTTTATTCAGCTGGCTGTTTTTCATCTTCGTAGCCTTGTTGTTCGGTTTTCTGAACTGGCTGATTGCCAGTGTTTACCTGAAGGAAATTCAGTTTTTCTGGAATGCCTTTGGCCAGAGCATGTTGACCATTGCAGTCTTCCCGGTCATTTCATGGGCCCTGAGTGCTATTCGGTCCCTGCTGGTGGCGGAAAGCTGGTGAGCCCATGGTAACATCGCCTGATGACCTTAAATACAAGCTGTTCACCCGGCGGGCGGGTCTGATTTCCGCCGGGATGCTGGTGCTGACCTCAGGATTGGTGGGCCGATTATATTTTCTTCAGGTCGTGGGGCAAAATCAATATAAACTTCTGGCCGATAAAAACCGGATCAGTCTGCGGCTCTTGGCTCCGGAAAGGGGTAAAATTCTGGACCGGAATGGCCACGGGATTGCCATCAACCGGACTGATTATCGGGTCAATATAATCCCTGAACAGACCGAGGATGTGGAGGCCACACTGGCGGCCCTGAAAAGTTTTCTGCCCATTTCGGAACGGCGGAAAAGGCGAATATTACGCGCGGTAAAGCGGCAACGGGCTTTCCTGCCGGTAACGGTGGCGGAAAATCTGGATTGGGAGACTTTTGCCCGGGTGAATATCAATATCCCTGATTTGCCGGGCATCCAGCCGGATATGGGGATTACCCGCTATTACCCGGAAAAAGACCTGATGGCCCATGTGGTGGGCTATGTGAGTTCGGTCAATGCCCGAGAGATTGGCGAAGACCCTTTGCTTGAGCTGCCGGGCTTTAAAATTGGCAAGAATGGCATGGAACGGGTGCTGGACCAGCGGCTTCGCGGCAAAGCGGGCAACAGCCGGGTTGAGGTCAATGTGATGGGCCGGGTGATCCGGGAATTGTCCCGTAAGGACAGCATTTCCGGTGATACGCTGAATTTGACCATTGACCGGGATATTCAGAAATTTACCGCTGATCGGGTGCGTGATGAAAGTGCCGCGGTGGTGGTGATGGATGTGCATTCGGGCGAGATACTGGCCCTGACCTCTACCCCAGCCTATGACCCCAATGATTTTAATCTTGGGATCAGTCAGAAAAAATATGATATTCTGCTCCATGATGCGCGCAAGCCTTTAATCAACAAGACGGTTCAGGGCGAATATCCGCCGGGGTCAACCTTTAAAATGATTGTGGCGCTGGCCGCCCTTGAGGCCGGGGTTGTGGATGAGCATGAAAAAATATTTTGTAACAGCAAATTTGAAATTGGCAATACCACAAAACATTGCTGGAAACGACAAGGACATGGTCTTGTCAATATGGTGGAGGCTATTGCCGGTTCATGTGATGTATATTTTTATACAATTGCCGTCCGGGTCGGTATTGATAAAATTCATGATATGGCGGCGCGCTTTGGCCTGGGGGAGAAATTTGACATTGATATTCCCGGGGAGAAGAAAGGCCTTAATCCCTCAAAAGGATGGAAGATGGCCAATCGTGGTTCCCGCTGGCAGGGGGGCGATACGGCCAATGTTGGCATAGGGCAGGGGGATGTTCTGGTCACACCCTTGCAGCTTTGCGTCATGACGGCACGGCTGGTCAATGGGGGCAGGGCGGTCAATCCTGAAATTTTGTTTCCGGAGGAAGGGGAGAGCATTGAAACGCCGGAGGTCATTCCGTTAAGCCGGAAGAATATAGAAATTGTCCTTAGGGGCATGGCAGCAGTGATTAATAAACCTTACGGCGTTGCTTATGCTCAGCGTATGAGAAAAGACGGCATGTCCTTTGGCGGCAAGACCGGTTCGGCGCAAGTCCGGCGCATTACGAAAGAAGAACGTGATGTGAGGGTCCGCAAGAATGAAGAAAAGCCCTGGCGTGAGCGGGATCATGCCCTGTTTGTGGGGTATGGCCCCCTTGAAAACCCACGCTATGCCGTCAGCGTGATTGTGGAACATGGCGGCGGCGGGTCAAAGAAAGCAGCCCCCATTGCCAAGGATGTTCTGGAATATATGTTCACCAGAGACAATCAGGCTCAGTCGGGCCGCTTTCCCTCGAAGGGGGATGCCTGATGGCCATGGGATTACAGGGGCGGCGGCGGTCAAAACCTTTGCTGCAAAAAATATCAGAACTTAATCCGGTGATCATCGTGACGGTGATCCTGATTGCCGGGGTCGGTTTTGCCTTGTTGTATTCTGTGGCCGGTGGGTCGGTGGACCCTTGGGCCAAGAAACAGGTGATCCGCTTTGTCATCGGAATGGTTGGCATGGTGGTGATTGCCCTTGTTGATATTCGGGTCTGGATGTTTCTTGCCTATCCCTTGTACTTTCTGTCGCTCATCATGTTGATCATTGTCAGCGTTATGGGGCATACGGGCATGGGGGCGACCCGGTGGATTAATCTGGGTTTTATGAATTTTCAGCCATCAGAGCTGGTGAAGATCACATTGGTTCTGGCCTTGGCACGCTATTTTCATTGTCTGGCCAAGGAAGAAACCGGTAAATATTCTCGCCTGATCATGCCATTGTTCTTGATAGGGGCCCCTGTGATATTGGTGCTGTTACAGCCGGATCTGGGAACCGCGTTGCTGATTATCATTGGTGGCCTGTCCATATTATTTTGCGGCGGGGTAAGGATGTGGATTTTTGTGGTGGGTTTTCTGGCCATGATCCCCACGGCCTTTGGGGCATGGAAGTTTATGAAGCCCTATCAACAGAACAGGGTTCTCACCTTTCTGAACCCGGAAAGGGACCCTCTGGGGGCAGGTTATCACAGCATTCAGGCGAAAATTGCGGTGGGATCAGGCGGGCTATATGGCAAGGGCTTTATACAGGGCAGCCAGAGCCAGCTTAATTTCCTGCCTGAAAAACATACGGATTTTATTTTTACGGTTCTGTCTGAGGAATTTGGCCTTATGGGCGGTCTTGGCCTGTTGGGGCTGTATATTATTCTACTGGCCTATGCCATGTTCACCAGTATGAGCGTCAGGAGTCAGTTTGGCCGTCTGCTGTGCCTTGGAATTTCTGTCACATTCTTTCTCTATATGTTCATCAATATGGCCATGAATTTAGGCATGTTACCGGTGGTTGGGGTGCCGTTGCCGCTTGTCTCTTACGGGGGGTCGGCGATGTTGACCCTTCTTGTGGGCATAGGTTTTGTGCTTTGCGCGGCGATCCACCGGGATACTTCAATCTCACGCGGCGGTGCCTTTGCGTGATAGATTTTTTGTAAAAAAAACGCAAAAAAATGGCCGAACTAGTCTATCTGTGGGATTGTTTTTTTTGACCCTTTATATTAAAATACACTAATTAAAAGATTGATTCGGAAGGTCTGGGTCTGTGTCGTTTCAATCGTAATAAATGGCTTAGAATGAGCCTGTAATAGCCCTAGTACGGGGTGTGGAGAGAAAAAAATGCAATACCGGATAGAACGTAATGATGTTTATAGACAATTTCTTAAAGCAGTTATCTTTGGTGTCTTGACCAGCAGCTTCTTTTTGTTTTTAGTTGGCTAAAAAATATTTTTTCTATTTTAATTCAGCGTGTCTGAAGCAATGGATGTCATGGTCATTGACAATACCTACGGCCTGCATGAAAGCATAGCAGATTGTCGGACCGCAAAATTTAAATCCCTTCTTTTTTAAGGCCTTGCTCATGGCTTTTGATTCTATGGTTTCCGCCGGAAGCTGGCCGATACCTTGCCATTCATTCTGAATGATCTTGCCATCAGTAAAGCTCCAGATGAAGTCGGCGAAGCTACCGGCCTTTTCCTGTTCCATATCCAGATATATCTGGGCATTTTTTATGGTTGAGAGGACTTTTAGCCGGTTGCGGATGATGCCCTTGTCATTCATCAGCCGCTCTACATCACCCTCATCATAGCGGGCGATCTTTGCTGGATCAAAATTGTCAAAGGCCTTGAGGAAGCCCGGTTTACGCCGCAGGATGGTAATCCATGACAGGCCGGCCTGAAAACCATCCAGAATGAGTTTTTCAAAAAGCTGTTGTGATTGATAAACTGGGACGCCCCATTCTTCATCGTGATAGGCCACGTAAAGCGGGTCATCGCCGGGCCAGCTACATCGTGTTTTGTCGGTCATATTTATTCCTCTTTTAACCAGTCCGGACGCCAAGGGGTGAGGGTAGCCGTGTCGCAGTGATAGGTCTTGCCAAATGTCATATGAGCCAGCCGGAAATAGCCCATTGCCCTGCCTTGAAAGCCGGACCGGATGTCCCCCACCTTTTTGCCATTTTCGTCCGTGATTTCGGTACCCCGAGCTGGTAAATCGCCCTCTACCGTGACGGGAAGCAGGCGTTTTTTCAGGGAAGTGCGGTGTTTCATACGGGCGGTGACTTCCTGTCCCACATAGCAGCCCTTGTCAAAATCGACGCCGTGGAGTTCTTCCATATTTCCTTCAAGAATCAGGGTTTTATCCACATCAAAATCCCGTGACCCGTCTGGCAGGCCCAGCGACAGGCGCAGTTGGTCATAGGGGGCGGCGTCACGGTCAGAATATTCTGCTTTTGCGGCGGACAGGATAAGACGATACCCCATGTCCGGGTGGCGCGGATCGGCGGCTGAAATAGCGCCGTCATTGGATGATGTCCCGGCGGCAAATATAGTGTATTTTGTGCTGCAATCAACAATATCCACCTCTGCCCGCAATCGATACATCATCAGCCGTCTGAAAAGATCGGCTAATCTGTCTCTTTCACAATCCAGATAGAGAATGTCATCTCGTTCCATGATAAAGAAATCATGAAGGTATTTTCC
Source organism: Alphaproteobacteria bacterium (assembly GCA_013152755.1). Classification (GTDB taxonomy): domain Bacteria; phylum Pseudomonadota; class Alphaproteobacteria; order Sphingomonadales; family Emcibacteraceae; genus Paremcibacter. Next base: position 8,474 of record JAADFR010000171.1, on the reverse strand, counting down.
CTGCGGGGTCAGCAGGGCGGCGTAAAGGCTGTTATCTGCTGATAGTTTATTAATATCATTGGTGATCAACCCCTGCAGCAAAGATTTTCTGTCCGGCCCGGACAGCGTGATGATAGCACGGTTGGGGAGGGGAATGGGGTCAGTCAACATTGAATAGTGGGTCACTTTCCAGAATATTTTTCAGATGCGCCGTTATACGGGGCGCGGCGAAACCGTCGCCAAAGGGGTTCGGGGCGTCTTGCATTCTTTTATAATGGGTTTTGTCATCTATCAGCAAGTTTAATTCCTTTAAAATGGTCTCTTCGCTGGTTCCGGCAAGCCTTAGGCAACCATTGGTGACACCTTCCGCTCTTTCTGTTTTGTCGCGCACAACAACAACGGGTGTGTTCAGGGTCGGAGCCTCTTCCTGAATACCGCCTGAATCGGTGATTATGGCAAAGGCATCGGCCATCAGATGGATGAAATCCGGATAGGGTTGGGGCGGGACCAGATAAATATTCTGCTGATCAGCCATTTTCTCACGGATCATCCGGGAGGTGGCAGGGTTTGGGTGCAGAGGGATGATAAAATCAAATTTCGGCCTGCTTTTTGCAAACGCCAATATACAATTCACTATTCTGGCGAGCGGTGCGCCCTGACTTTCCCGGCGATGAAGGGTGATGAGGAAATAGGGTTTGTTCTTTGCCCGTTCGAGCAAGAGATTATGCCCATTCTTTTCTGATTTTATACGTATCTTCTGGACCATATCAACGGAGGTATTTCCGGTGACAAAAATATTTTCTTCTCCTATACCTTCCCGCAGAAGATTCTGCCGCGCGGTATCGGTTGGGCAAAAATGCCATTTGGCCAGCGTTGAGATGCTTTGACGGTATATTTCCTCTGGAAAGGGACAGGCCCTGTCATAGGTGCGCAGCCCGGCTTCAATATGGGCAATGGGCAGGCCTTTTCCGTGAGCAACCATGGCGGCGGCAAGGGCGCTGGCCGTGTCACCCTGCAAAATAACCATATGGGGGCGGCAGTGATCATATATGACGGGCAATTGATGGGTTAGCTGCGCCAAAAGCCTGTCCAAACTCTGCCCGTCCCGCATAACATCAAGCTGAAAGTCTGGTTCTATCCCGAAATGGGCCAGATGGGGGTTGAGTAAATCCTTATGCTGTCCCGTATTACACAGGAATGGCGAGATGTTCAAAGCTGACTTTAACTGGTGGTAAATGGGGGATAATTTTATGAGTTCAGGCCGTGAACCACAGCAAAATAGTATTTTGTGGATATTTGACATATGTGTTTTTCAACGCCCCCCATTCGCCTGTTTTGCAAGGAATTTCTTGTTGATTTATCAAAGTAAGGCTATCTTTACGAAGATAACTGAAAAAAGGGAATGATTCTAGTGGCTATTGATATTCTGATTAAAAATGCAATTTGTGTGTCACATAATGGGATTGAGGCCACGGATGTGGCGATCAAGGATGATATTATCGTCGCTATCGGCCATATTGACGATGTGGATGCCGGAGAGGTCATTGATGCCACGGGCCTGCATCTCCTGCCGGGGGTGATAGATACCCAGGTCCATTTCCGCGAACCGGGAGCCGAGGCCAAGGAAGACCTTGAAAGCGGCAGCCGCGCCGCCGTACAGGGCGGGGTGACAGCCGTCTTTGAAATGCCAAACACAAACCCGTTGACCAGCACGGCAAAGGCTCTGAATGACAAGGTGAAAAGAGGCACCAACCGCATGTGGTGCGATTTCGCTTTTTATGTGGGGGCGACGAGTAAAAATGTCAGCCGGCTGGCCAAGCTGGAAAGAATGCCCGGATGTTGCGGGATCAAGATTTTTATGGGCTCCTCTACGGGTGACCTGTTGGTGGCAGATGATCAGACTCTGGCCGATATTCTGGCCAATGGCACCCGCCGGATTGCGATCCATGCGGAGGATGAAGACCGGCTTATTGAGCGCAAGCATCTGTCAGAGGAAGGCGGGGTTAGCCAGCATCCGGTATGGCGCGATGCGACCACCGCTTACCGCGCAACCGAGCGCATTCTGGATATTGCGCGCCGCACGGGACGGCGTGTTCATGTGCTTCATATCACGACGGAAAATGAGATGGCCTTGCTGGCGGCCTATAAGGATGTGGCCTCGGTTGAGGTCACGCCCCAGCATCTGACCCTGTCGGCACCGGATTGTTATGAGGAACTTGGCACCTATGCCCAGATGAATCCACCCATCCGGGATGAGGCGGAGCGTATTGGCCTGTGGAAGGCCCTGAGTGTGGGCATCGTGGATGTTCTGGGGTCTGATCACGCGCCCCATGAGAAAGAGATGAAGGCGCTGCCCTATCCCAAAAGCCCGTCCGGCATGCCGGGGGTGCAAACCCTGTTACCGCTGATGCTGGATCAGGTGAACAAGGGGGTGTTGTCATTGGAACGACTGATGGACCTGACCAGCGCCGGACCAGCGCGGCTGTTTAACATTGCGGGCAAGGGACGGCTTGCGGTGGGCTTTGATGCGGACTTGACCCTGGTTGACCTGAAAAAGAAATGGACGATCGAGGAAGACTGGCTGGAAAGTAAATGCGGCTGGAGCCCCTTTACCGGACGCCAGATTACGGGCAAACCCGTAGGCACCTTTGTCCGTGGCCGGAAAGTCATGTGGATGGGCGAGCTTGCCGAGGAAGCCACCGGCCAACCTATTCGTTTTCAGGATACGCTGAACGGCTAATTAATTTTCAATATATATGTACGCTCCGCATGGGCCTCTATGTCCTTTTTATAGAGCCATGTGCGTTTCTTTTGCAGATTTTGATACATCAGATATTGATCGTCAAAATGTTTGGATTTTTCACCCTTGGGGTTGATAAAGCCGCTTTGGCCGGGGGGTACAACCTCATAGCCTGTGGGGCCATTTGCTGTGAAGACGGTCATATTATTCTGGGTACCCCGGTTCATGGCCGGCATATCATCGCGGACCGAGGCGGGCAGGGCTTGCGGTATGCCAAGGAAATTTACATGACGGAACCGCACGGCCGGGACGGGGAGCTGCCAGCCGGATATATCCGGGCCATATTGGGCGTTTAATTTACGGAGAGCCCGGTCAAGTGAGGAAACCCATAGCTCATTGGCACTCTTGCCATTGAGAAAATCATAATCCCCGCGCCCTTGCAGGGTTTCATAGAGCATTTTCAGCCCAACGGAAATATTCAGGCCGCTGGCGGTGGGCTTTTCCGGTGTGCCGTAACCGGTGGCATGGGCAATGATACCGCCAATCTGTCCCGACAGATCATCGGACAATACCGCCGTCATCATCTCCCCGAGCCAACTGCGGAATATGGCATTTCCAGGGTGGCGATAGCTGTTGCCATTTGAATTGGCACTGCCCTTTCCGGTCATGGCTGAATAGCTGCCGTCCCAGTTCATGAGTTGTTTTTTAATGGCTTTATATTGGGATTTTCCCGCAATGGCCGACAGCATGAGCGGTTTGAAATAGGCCGCATTGGGGTCTGTGAAAGAAGCGGTCATCATCAGGCCCCATGCCTCGTCCGGGGTCATCTTTCCGGCTTTTTTCACCGCATCATCCAAGACTTTTATCCGGTCCGCTTCCGACCATGACGCCCACCATTCATCGGGGTTTTTGACGCCTGCGCCCGGCTTGTTGTTCCAGTTGGCCACATAATGGCTGGAGGGATTCAGCTTTTGCGGGTTGCGGGCGGCGGATTGAATGGCGATCCAGTCCATATCCCCTTCGCCGCTGACGGGCAGGCGATTGTCATGGCCTTTTGCCCGCACAGGATAGGCCCCCATGGAGCCATAACCAATATTCCCCAACCTGTCGGCAAAATACCAGTTCACATTCAAGGCCGATTTGCCCACTGCCTTTAGCCATTGGGTATGATTTTTGGCGCGGGTGGCTTCGATCCATCCGGTGAGCGTTTCAAGCTCCCGTCCTGTCCAGCCCCGCCGTTTGGCAAAGGCATAGGACTTGTCCTTATGAACAATAGGGCCGTGCAGGCTGTTCAGGGCGGTAAAGGTGACGTCTGCACCGTCCTTGACCTTTATGACTTCTTCACGGGCGCGGAGGTCTTTCCATATGCCGTTATGTTTATATTGCCGGGGATTATTCGGGTTCAGGGTTTCCCGGAAGATGTCCACATTATCCATGACCCCCCAAGTGCTGCCCCAGGTGATATATTTGTTATAGCCAAACATGGGCAGGGGATAGCCAAGAGGGGCATTGCCCACCGCATCCCAGTCCGGTGTATGGAACCCGGCGGAATAAGTATAGGCCGGGGCGTACCAGCCAAATTGCGGCCCGTTGACTAGAACGGATTTGGCGCCTTTAAGCCTCTCCGGCCCCAGAACAAGGGCATTGCTGAAACTGTGGCCCCGTTCCGGAGGGTTATAGCTAGCCATATCGAAGGCCTTGCCTTGGGGCGGCAAGGGGCGGTTTTCGGCCATTTTCTGCCAGTCGCCTTTCGGGATGGTTGTCGGCGCATGGTCATTGGTCAGGGGAATGACGGCGTTAAAAATTTTCCACGCGTCCCCTTTACCGTGGGCCTTGATCAAATCCGCCAGAAAGGCCTGATTTTCAAGCTCCGTGTTGAAATCCCCAAAGCGCAGCAGCATGGAGCCGACAAACATCATCACCACATCATAATCCGTCCAGCGTTCGGGCTTGAACCCGTTGGCGTTGAACTCATAAGGCATCAGGTTTTCCGGATCTTTCAGGGTGTCCGTAATCCGGGCATTTATCCCGGCGGCAAAGCCTTTGAATATGCCTTGCATATTATCATCAAGGTCGGCTATTTGGGCATGAATATCGGCGGGCCAGAACAGGCTACGTTGTTTTTTATCAAAAGCAACGAATTTACCCCCCAGAACCTCTGCCACCTTGCCTTGCGTAGACCGTTTGAGCATTTCCAGCTGATACAGCCGATCCTCGGCCAAGACATAGCCATAGCCGTAAAAAACGCCGTAATCATTCCGGGCATAAATATGCGGCGTGCCGAAGCTGTCCCGTTTAATGGTGACCTTATCGTTGGCAATGGAATCTGCAGAAACGGCCTGAAAGCTGCCGCTTGCCATGAGAAGCATGGATAGCAGGATGACGGGGTAGATTTTTCCAGATTTCATTTCAAACCTCTTATTTTTTCACACTATGTCCGCCAAATTGATTGCGCAGAGCCGAGACAACTTGTCCCGTGTAGCTGGGGTAGCCGGTGGAATCGATCCGAAATTGTAGGGAGGCCTCAATAACCGGGACCGGAATTTTCTTATACTCTGTGTCACTGACGCGGCAGTTTTTGGCTTCTTCCACGGTCCATTGACCTTCGCCGCTATGGGAAACTTCCCCTGAAATAGCCGATAGATCAACCCCTTCTTCCCTGTAAGCATTCTGGAGCCAGCCAACGAGGCGGGATTCAATGACACTGCCGTTATTATATATGCGTGTGACTTCGTTCAGGTCCAGGTTAAAGGCACTTTCTTTCAGGATTTCAAAGCCTTCGCCAATGGCCTGCATCATGCCATATTCGATGCCGTTATGGATCATTTTGACAAAATGCCCGGCCCCCGTTTCCCCCATGTAGGCATAGCCATCCTTCACGCTCAAATCCCGGAACAGCGTTTCATATTTATCAAATTTATCACGGGCGCCGCCGATCATCATACAGGCACCGTTGCGCGCGCCGCTTGGCCCGCCGCTGACCCCTACATCCATGAAAACAAGGTCTTTTTCTTTCAGTTCGGCCCCTCTACGCATGGTTTCCTTATAGTTGGAATTGCCCCCGTCCATGATCACATCGCCGGGGTTGAGGATCGCCCCAAGGTCGGCCAGAACATTATCCACAATTTGATGGGGCACCATGATCCAGATGAATTTCTCCCCGGCCAACCGGTCCTTGAAGCCTTCTATGGTGGGGACGATTTCCGCCCCGGCGGCGGCGGCTTCTTTGCAGGCATTTTCATCGGGGTCTGTAGCGACAACCTCATGGCCTTTTTCAAGCAAAAGCCTGACCATCCCCAACCCCATTTTCCCCAGACCTACATATCCAATTTTCATAATTTTTTTATCCCAACTTTTAAGCAACAAACGCAACATAGTTTTTACCATGCTTTTTTTGTAAATTATAGAAAAACCCTGAATTACATTCTGTTTGGGTAACAGACAGACGGGTTATTTTATGAAATATCAGGGGAAAGGGGATAGTAAGGAAAAACCATTTACATGACGCAATGAAAGTGGGTGCTTTATAAATGGTATGATGGCAATAGGTTGCTTTGGCAGAACCGAGATGGGCCTCATTCGTTGGCTAGATTTTGGGAAGAAGACCAACCACAAAGCCCGTATGCTCATAGTTGCTATTATAAAACCCTGCAGTGTGATAAGATGTGATTAAAGGGTAAATTGGCTCTCATATTTCTGGTCTTGTCGCGTTGAAGAGCTCCGCAAAAAATAGCTGCCCATAATATAATATAAATCATAAAATAATGATGGAGGGATAGATGGGAAGCGTTAAAAATAAATTCGGATTTTTTAGTCAGGTACTTCTGGGCATTAACGGGATTATAGGGGCAGGTATTTTTTTACTGCCCAATGTGGTAGCGGGACTGGTGGGGAATGCCAGCATTTGGGTCGTGCTGATTTGTGCGTTCTTTGCTGCCACGCTTGCCTTATGCTTTGCCGAGTTAGCGGGCCTTTTTAGCCGAGATGGGGGTATATATTTATATGCAAGGGCCGCCTTTGGCGATTTTGTTGGCTTTGAAGTCGGATTCATGCGCTTAGTCATACTTACGACCTCTTTTGCGGCATTAACAGCCGGATTTGCCAAGGTTCTGGGGTTGAGCATCCCGGCGCTTAGCGGGCCACTTGCTCAAAGCCTGATCATTAGTGTGACGCTCTTAATGCTGGCTTTTGTCAATATCCGGGGTGTTGACATTACCAAATATTTTAGCAATTTGACGACTATTAGCAAGCTGATTCCGATTGCTTTTCTGGTCATTGTTGGGGTGTTTTTTATTGATCCTGTGAAAGTGATGCCTGTAATGCCAGCATTCGGGGATGGCAATTTAGCATCTGCCGTATTGGTTATGTTTTTCGCCTTTGCGGGCTTTGGCGGGCTGACCGTGGCGGCGGCGGATATGGATAATCCAAAGAAAAACATCCCCCGGGCCATTTTAATGATCTTACCTATTATTACGATTGTTTATTTATCAATTCAATTGGTTGTCACAGGGGTGCTTGGTCCCGACCAATTGGCGGCATCACAGGTCCCCCTTGCTGATGCTGCGAAAGTCTTTGCCGGTGAATTTGGCTATCAGTTGATTCAGATAGGCTCTATTCTCTCGCTTTTCGGCATCACAGTTGCGGTTTCATTCCTCACCCCAAGGGCCTTTGTTGGGCTTGCGGAAGATAATCTTCTGCCGCCTATCTTAGCCAAAACGGGGCGGTACGGCACGCCTGTTTGGTCAATATTGATTGTCACCGCTCTGGCGACGGCGCTCGCTTTATCTGGTGGGTTTATTTATCTCATGAGCCTTAACGTTGTGGCACGTCTCACCGTTTATATTCCCTTATGCTTGGCTGTGCTTGTCTTGCGCAAAAAAATGGCGGATCAATATACGGGTTTTCGCATACCGTTCGGCTCTCTTGTCCCCCTCATGGGGATGGGTGTGTGTGGCTGGTTGGTGGTCAACAGCCCCCTTGAAAAAATTCTGTTTGGCGCAGGTGCCCTCGTCATCGGGGCCACCCTCTATTTCTTTATGCGATGGAAATATAACGATCAGAAGATAGGTATCGAGGCCATCGAAGGCGCATCAGAATGAAGATAAAACAATTACATGATTGAATTACGATTGTTATGAGTTTCAGAAAGTAAACGCATTTTATCTCATAACTTATCCGACTAGCATTTCGTGCAATAATCAGCGGGGTCTGTGGCGATGACCTCATGGCCTTTTTCAAGCAATAGCCTGACCATCCCCAACCCCACAATCGTGTAAGAGGCTATACCTAGTAGCCTAAGCTACAACTTTGATTGCTTTTCATTATAGCTTTTCATAAACTGATGAAAGATGTGTTTCTGAGGGGAAGATCATGAAAGTAAAAACCATTAAGGTAGACTTTATTCGATTTTGTATGGCCGCACGGACGGCTCTAAAAGCTATTCCTATCGGTTTTCCAATAATCATTTTTATTGTATTTTTAGGCCTCTGCTGGCTTTTTGGTGTTCCTGTAACGTATGGTGCATGGATAGATTATGTTGCTACTTCTCTAGCAGGTGGAGTAGCTATAATAATTCTTCTTACATCTATTACTTAGTATTACCGCCTTTTTTAATGGTTCGTTCCGAACCAGCTTCATAATATACGCTAAAACTGTTAAAATCATTGGTGCCCAGAAGAGGACTCGAACCTCCACGCCTATACAGACACTAGCACCTGAAGCTAGCGCGTCTACCAATTCCGCCATCTGGGCAACA
>JAADFR010000170.1 GCA_013152755.1 Alphaproteobacteria bacterium | reverse complement strand
TCAGATTCTGAAAAATAGTTAACCTCTTAAAACATATATATAAAATCCATCTTTATTTGATATGTTAACTATCTTTATTTACTTGATACAGGTCAAGGCCCAGAAGTATTTTATCTTATTAATTGTTTCTAATGTAACTATAGACAAGAGGAAACTATAATGAGAAATACTATACTGAAATCTGTAAGCGTAGCTGCCTTGGTTCTGGCCACCCTGTCTGGCCATGTGAGTGCCAAGGAAGCCGGTGATCTTCTGATGCGCGGCCGGGCCATTTATGTGGCCCCTAATGAGGATGCAACAACCTCTATCGGTGGGACGGTCGGCATTAATAATGATATTGTTCCGGAACTGGATTTTACCTATTTCATGACCGACAATATTGGTGTTGAGCTTATTCTGGCCACCAGCAAGCATCATGTGACGGCCTTAAATACGGCCCTTGGCGCTTCCGCGTCACTGGGCAGCGTCATGCTGTTGCCGCCCACATTGACGTTTCAGTATCACATGGCGCCAAAAAGCGATTTCAGCCCCTATGTGGGGGCCGGCATAAACTATACATTTTTCTATAGCGAAAATGCCCCTGGCGGCACCATTGCCAATATTAATTATAATGACAGCTTTGGTTTTGTGCTTCAGGCCGGCTTTGATGTAAAAATCAATGATGATTGGTTATTCAATGTGGATCTAAAGCGTGTCTGGCTGAATACGGATGTACAGATTAACGGCGGCGGCGTTACGGCGGCAGTTGATATTGATCCGTGGATTTTCGGTGTTGGCTTTGGTTATACCTTTTAATATGAATCTTATGTGACGGCGGCCCGAACTATTTACAATTCTGTATTTTTAGGATAGCATGTTGTCAGTGTTTCTTATTTTAAAGGAGTATTCAGAGTGCCGCGAAATCGGCCGCCTCGAGCGGAAATCACAAGCCCCGCCAGCCTGAGCAATCCCCTTCATATTGCCATTTTCCATAAGCGCCTCCCGGTTTCCGGGGGGCGTTTTTTTTAACCTTCAACACGGCAGGAGTATATCATGGGTAAAAAAACAAGACGGGCAAAAAGTCATAAGACAGTTCAGAATATTCATAGCTCCAACATCCGGCCTCTTTACCGGGACCGGGAGGATTCCTGGGACCCCCTGCAAGGTAATGAGGAAAGCCGGGAACGCAAATATACCCGCAAGATTAAACCGCAAAGTGAAAATCAATGTCAGATGATAGCGGCCATCGAAAAGCATAATGTTGTGGTTGCTGTGGGTCCGGCGGGGACGGGTAAAACCTATGTGGCGGTGGCTAAGGCGGTGGAGGCCTTGGAGGACGGTCAGGTGTCCCGCATTGTCCTGTCCCGCCCGGCGGTGGAAGCCGGGGAAAATCTGGGCTATCTGCCGGGGGCACTGGATGAGAAGCTCGCGCCGTATCTGCGCCCGCTATATGATTGCCTCAGTGACCGGATGGGCCTGCGCAACCTGAAAAAATATCTCCATGATGGCACCATAGAGATCGCTCCCATCGCCTATATGCGGGGCCGTACGTTGAATAACGCCTATGTGGTGGTGGATGAGGCCCAGAATTGCACCTATGCCCAGCTCAAAATGTTGCTGACCCGGTTGGGCTGGCAATCCACCATGGTACTGACCGGGGATCCGGACCAGTCGGATCTTCTGAATGGCCTGTCGGGGTTAACGGATATTACGACACGGCTTGAGGCCTTGGCGGATGTGTCCGTGGTTCACCTTCAAGACAGGGATATTGTTCGTCACCCACTGGTTGCCGCCATGTTGACGGTTATTTAGGGTCTGATCAAGCATAAGAAAACTGTCATATTTGGGTCATAATATCGTCACGGGGCGGGCCTATACAGGCCGTATCCCAATAGGGGGATATTATGATATGAAGGATATAAATATGACGAGTATCATCCCGTCTTTACTGAATGATGATGAGACCACACGCCGGGTTGCCCGGGTTTTGCTCCGCCATGTGGGGCCGAAAAACAAGGCTGAGGCTATGAGCATACTGCACAGCCGGATCGGGATTTACACCAGTGATGACAGTGCCATCACCAAAGAGGTCGACAGTTACTTTATGTAACCGGCTTCAGTCTTCTTCCGGTTCCATAAACCGGTGCAGATGGACGACCACATATTTGGTCATGGCATCATCCACGTTCGCGTGGCTGGCGCCTTTCCAGGCTTCATAGGCCTTTTTATAGCTCGGAAAAATTCCGACTATGTCCAGGTTTTCCGTATCAATAAAATCCAGTTTTTGTGGGTCATTGACTTTGCCGCCAAAGACAAGGTGCAAGAGATTGTTCGGCATAAAATATCAGTCCTTATAAAGTTGCGTCCTACATATCGCCAAACAGTATAAAGTGCAATAGCTCAATATTTCCCTAATGTTTTATTTTGGGGTGGGCAGTCGGCCAACGGCCTGTTGGAAAATATCGGCAATCTGCAATATATTTCCGTCACTATTTTCCGGGCCGTCAAATTCCAGCCCCATGGGCAGGCCGTCCTCTGTCATCCCCATGGGGACGGATACGCCGGGGATGCCCGCATTGCTGGACGGGTCCGTATTATGGACATAGGCTTGAAAGGTGGAAACTTCTCTGCCGTTAATATCCACAGTTTCATCCTGTCCAAGGGGCCGGGCGGCAAGTTTCGTGGTGGGAAAGACCATGGCATCAAGGCGGTTGTCGGCAAAATAATCCCGGTAACATTGCCTAAGCTTCGGGCGGCCCTCCGTGAGCAATTGCGCATAGCCCTCCGGTGAGACAGGCGGCTCTGCACAGATCGCCTGATACAGGCCCTTCACATCGGGACTGCCCATGCCCGCAATCAGTTGGTCAAATGTCAGGCCAGTGCCTTTTAGATAGTCTGTCATATCCGCCACGGCTTCATAGAGGCAGATGGGCATGCTTATGGCCTCATTGAGGGCAGGCATCTGCTCCATATTCGCTTCCACAAGCTCCGCGCCAAGGTCGCGCAGGACGCTTAGGGCCTTTTCGGTGGCCTTTTCCACTTGTCCGTCCAGCAGGTCATAAAAATAGGTTCGGGAGATCCCAATACGGATGCCTTTCAGGTCCGTGCGCGGGGATGGCGCGGCTTCTCCGGTCACCACATGGTCAATGAGCTGAATATCGGCCACGGTTCGCGCCATGGTGCCCATGGTGTCGCGGGTGTGGGCGATGGGAACGGCACCGTCTGCCCCGTACCGTCCCATGGTGGGGCGAAAACCGGCGATGCCGCACAGGGCCGGGGGAATACGGGTGGAGCCGCCGGTATCGGTGCCAATGGCGAACGGGGCCATGCGCGCCGCCACCGCCGCCGCACTGCCACCGCTACTGCCGCCTGCGATCATGTCGGGGTTATAGGGATTTCTCACCGGCCCGAAAACACTGTTGTTGGAGGTAATACCAAAGGCCAGCTCATGAAGGTTGGTTTTGCCTAGAACCAGCGCCCCCTGATCGAGCAGTTTTTGCAGGAAGGGTGCATTGTGGCTGGGCCGATGGTTTTTCAGGGCCCCGGTGCCGCCCGTGGTCACATAATCCGCCGTTTCAATATTATCCTTGACCGCGATGGGCAGGCCGAATAATGCGCCGCAGTCCTCCCCCGCCGCCCGCCGCCGGTCCAGCTCTACCGCCTGCGCGCCAAGCAAGTCTTCATCAAAGGTGATAAAGGCATTCAGGCCGCTTTTATCCTTTATCTGCCGGGTGAGGGCGGTCACATAGTCGGACACGGTCATATCCCCCTGCCTGAGGGCCGCTACAACCTCTGTTGTGGTCAGATCAAGAACAGTCATGGCAATTTCCTTTTTTGAAATTATATTCAGAACATCATACCCATTATTTCACAGCCTACAACCGTTTGAACCATTCCGCCGCATGGTCGACGAAGGCGCGAACTTTGCTGGCCAGATGGCGGTTGTGGGGATAGACAAGATAGACTGTGCGGTCATAGGCCTCAAAATCCTGCAAGATGCGCACCAGACGACCGGAGGCGAAATCCGCTTCTACCGTGGGCAACAGGCACAGGCCGACGCCGCGCCCGCTCAATACCATGTTATAGATGGCGGCATCGGCATTGACCCGCGCCCTTGGGCTGACGGTGATGCTTTTGCGCTTGCCGCCTATTATAAATTCCCACTGGTTTGACGGGCTGATCACTGAATTGACGATACAGGTATGACGGGTCAGGTCGGCGGGGCTGTTCAGCGGTCCCGCGCTGGCCAGATAATCCGGTGATGCGCAGAAGACATAGCGGTAATCGGCGATACGGCGCGCAATCATGCTGCTGTCGGCCAGTTTGCCGATGCGGATGGCCAGATCAAAGCCCTCGGCCACAAGGTCCATGGTCCTTTCTTCCAAGGCAAGATCGACAGTAACCTGGTCATATTTACCCAGAAAGTCATTGACGCAGGCCGAGATGAAAGTCTCGCCCATCATGCGCGGTCCGGCAATTTTCAAATGGCCGCGCGGGCTGTGGCTTTGTAATTGAACCGCATCTTCCAGCTCATCCACCCGTTCCAATATGCCGAGGCATCTTTCATAATAGGCGCGCCCTGCCTGTGTCGGGCTGACCTTGCGGGTGGTTCGGTTAAGCAATCTGACGCTCAGGCGGTCTTCCAGATGGGCGACATATTTGCTGGCCAACGCATTGGACAGGCCCAGTTTTTTGGCGGCACCGGTAAAGCTGCCCCTTTCCACAACATTGGCGAAAACCCGCATACAAATCAGTGTATCCATATTTCGCTCCTCCTATTATAAACATTATATTGATAATATATTCTAAAATAGATGGATTATCATTGTTTTGTCAATGGTCTATAGCTGTGGCACAGACATAATTTGAAACAGGAGAAAACCAATGATTAAATTTTACAGCTTTGCCCTTTCCGGCCATTCCCACCGCGTTGACCTGATGTTGAACTTGCTGGGTCTGCCCCATGAGAATATCACCATAGACCTTATGAAGGGGGAGCAGAAGACCCCTGAATTTCTCGCCCTCAATCCTTTTGGAACCGTTCCGGCCCTTGAGGATGACGGCGTTATTCTTGGCGATTCAAATGCCATTATTCTATATCTGGCCAAGAAATATGGCGGCGACAAATGGTTGCCGGAGGATCCGGCGCAGGCCGCCGAAGTACAAGGCTGGCTGACCGTGGCGGCCAGCAAGATTGCGTCCGGCCCGGCCTCAGCCCGTCTGGTGACCGTATTTGGCGCAAGCCTTGACCATGAGGCGACCAAAGCCACCGCCAATGCCCTGTTTGCGGTGATGGACAAGGCACTTTCAGACCGCCGTTTCCTGATCGGTGATCAGGTCACTATCGCCGATGTGGCGGGCTACAGCTATATTGCCCATGCCCCGGAAGGCGGTGTTTCGCTGGATCCTTATCCTAATATCCGGGCGTGGCTTGGCAACATAGAGGCTCTGGATGGCTTTGTCCCCATGCCTGCCACCAAAGCAGGTCTGGTTACCTGATTATCCTATAAAATATAAGGAAATATACTATGTCCAGCTCTCCGAAAAATGAAATGGCGACTCCCTTCCATGCCGGGGAGCTGGATATTCAGGAACGGCTTGGTGTGCGCGAGCGGGTTCACTCCTATGCTCCGCGCTTTATCCGCGACCATATGACGGATCGGGACCGTGAATTTTTCGGTCAGCTACCCTATCTTGTTGTCGGATCGGTGGATAGGGCGGGGCGTCCCTGGGCCTCTATGATGGTGGGGCGTCCCGGTTTTATTTCTGCGCCGGACCCAAAGGTTTTATCGGTGGCGGCGCGCCCTCTTTTTGGTGATCCGCTTGCGGAAAATATTACGGATAAGACCCCGATGGGTTTTTTAGGTATAGAATTTCACAGACGGAAGCGCGTTCGCCTGAACGGTAAAACCTTGTCCATAGGCGCGGATGGATTTCAGATTGCGGTTGATCAGGCCTTTGGTAACTGCCCGCGATATATCCAGAAGCGCGATTTCGGTTTTGCGGATGATACAGATTATGTACAAACCCCGCCCTCCGTTACCCATAGCCGGAAACTGGGTCAGGCTGCTCACAAGCTTATTGAAGGCGCGGATACTTTTTTCATAACGTCAGTTTTTTCAGAAGATACCAGCGACCGCAGCCACGGTGTTGATGTCTCCCACCGGGGCGGGGCGGCGGGTTTTGTCCGGGTGGTGGATGAGCAGACATTGTCCTTTCCGGACTATTCCGGCAATAATCATTTCAACACGCTGGGTAATATCTTGCTTAATCCAGTGGCAGGATTGTTGTTCCCAGATTTTGAAACCGGGGATATGCTGTATATAACCGGTGGGGCCGGGATAATATGGGACGGTGACGACCGCCATGTCCGGATAACCATAGAAAATGTTATCCGGGTGGAACGAAGTCTGCCTTTGACCTTGAAAGTTACAGACCAAATATCATCATATAAATGACAACGGTGATGCAGACAGGCGCAATATATTTTGTGCTGAATTGCCAGATCATAAAACCTGCGCTGCCCAAGGGGTAGTCAATCTGGTGGCTGACGGTCTTGCGCTCAATGGCCCAGCCCATAAACAGAGCCAGCATCAGGGCATTAATCGGCAACATGACATTGGCAACGATGAAATCCATAATGCCGAACAGATTCTTGTCGGCTAAAGGCCCGATAAAGCTCAGTGGCTTGAAATCGGACAGAACATTAAAGGACAGCAACATTATTAGCCCCACGGCCCATGCGCCAATCCCCGTGATCCATGATGTGCGCCTGCGAGACAGGCCCTTGTCCTCAAACCAGGCGATGGCCGGCTCCAGCATGGCCAGTGACGAGGTAAAGGCGGCAAAGGTCAGCAACAGGAAGAACAGAACCCCGAAGATCATGCCGCCCGGCATCTGACCAAAGGCAATGGGCAGGGTGGCAAAGATCAGGCCCGGACCCTCACCGGGGGTCAGGTTATACTGAAAGACGATGGGGAAGATCATAAATCCGGCCAGCAGGGCGACGATGGTGTCGGCCACGGCAATGATGGCGGCGGCCTTGGGCAGGGACACATTTTCCGGCAGATAAGCGCCGTAGGTGATTAAGGCCCCGACCCCGATGGCCAGCGAAAAGAGCGCCTGTCCCAAAGCCATCAAAACTGTATGGCCAGTAATTTTGGAGAAATCCGGGCTGAACAGGAAAGTGAAGGCTTCCCCGCCCTTGCCGGTAAACATGGCATAGGCAGACAGGAAGGCCAGCAGGATAAACAGGCCCGGCATCATGATTTTGACCGTGGATTCCAGTCCGGCCTTAACCCCCATGGAAACAATGACAATCACCGATACCATATAGATACTATGCCACAGGGTCAGACGCGGCCAGCTTTCCAGCAACCCGTCAAATAAGGCCCCGGAGCCTTTGGCATCAATGCCGGAGAAGCTGCCGGAAAAGGCTTTTACGATGTAATCCAGCGACCATCCGGCGACCACACTGTAATAGGTCAGCCCCATAAGCGGCACCAGAATGCTGAGCCAGCCGATGATCTTCCAGAAGGGGTGATGACCGGCCCTGACCATTTTGGTCATGGTGCCGATGGCACTCATCTTGCCCGCGCGGCCCAGTGCCAGTTCGGCCATAATCAGGGGAATACCCAGAATAAGGACAAAGGCGATATAGATCAGGACAAAGGCCCCGCCGCCATTCTCACCGGTGATATAGGGAAAGCGCCATAAGTTGCCTAGGCCAACGGCGGCCCCGATAGAGGCCATAAGGAAGGCGGACCGCGACGACCATTGCACATGATGACTTTCAGATTGACCTTGTGATTGATCTGGTGCCATACCCATAAGAAACCTCCCTTTTTATTATTTTCAATATGAAAATACATGCAATGACGGGATTGCCAAAGCTTTTTTTTGACAATCCCTTTTGGGCGGTTTTATTCCGGTTTGTAAAATTTCAGGGTAAAGCGATCAGATTCGCCGATTTTAAGAAATTCAGCCCGCTTGTCGGTGAAGGGCAGGGAACCGCTGAGGGTTGGTGGTAGGGACCAGACGCCGCGCGGGTGCTTCTTGCTATCCGCAGGGTTTCTGTTGATGTCACTTTCGGCGAGGAATTTAAAACCGGCTTTCTCTGCGATGCCGCGAAAATGACTTTCATTGACATAGCCGTTTTTGCCCTTGGGGTCCGCGCTTTGAGGGATGCTTTCATCCCCGGCATGGTCGACGATGGACAGGATGCCGCCGGGTTTCAGCATGGCATAGATGGCCTTCACATGGTCCAGTGCCGGGGCGTCATACATGATGAACCCATGGGCGCGAAAAACCATTACCATATCCACTTTGCCATAAGGCACGTTATCCACCTTTTCGGGAAAGTCAGATTTACTGCGTACCGGGATATATTTTCCCTTGTCTTTTAAGAAAGGCTCCAGAATTTCCCGGTACCATCCGCCCTGACCACCGGGCCAGATTTCAACCACGGTCATATCCGGCTCAACTCCGATAAATTTCAGGGTTTCCCGTGGGTGACGGTATTTATCCCGCGCCACATGACCATCCGACCGATGACCATCTGTCAAAATACGCTCAAGTTTGGTCGTGGCCTTTACGCTCATCCGGTGGTCCGCAACGGTTTCGCTGGCGAATGAATTTGCGGCGGTACTAAAAAGTAGAAAAGATGTCGCAAAGGCGAACATCAGGGGATTTTTGATGGTTTTAATCATGGTGATCTATGTCTTACCTTTGTTGTGAATAGAAGCGCCCGGTTGTCAGGAAAAGCTGATTTTTCGGATTACAAAAGTATGATAGACATATTCTCAGACAATAAAATACACAAAAACTTGATCGGAATGTACGGGAATGCTGGTATTGGACTATGCCAGCATTCTCATATAAATTTTCCTTGGCGATTATTACTTATCAACCGTCACCGGCACCATCACATGTACCATGGGGGTGTTATCCCACATGACATAGGGCCCGCTGGCAAAGGGATCGCGTGGCAGATCTTTGAGCATGGCTTTCGGCATCAGCATCATCAGATGTGGCCCTTCCTGAACCCATACGCCACCATCATTTGGGTCGGTCGCCGCTGGGTTATCATTATTGACGAGGGCATCCCCCTGTAACATGTAGGAAAAGCCGACAACATCGGTTGAGAATGTTGTTCCATCCTTAGCCGCTTTCATCCAGGCCATCCAGACAGCGTCATTACACATGGGATGAACATCGCCCGGAATAAGGGCAACGCCCGGCATGCAGGTCCAGCCATTTGAACCTTCTCTCAGTATGGTTCCGTCTGCATCCATTACGGTTGCCTTGTCAGAGATAGAGGCTGGTGCGGCGGAGACGGCACGGGCTATTTTTGTTTCCTTCGTTTCTGCACTTCCGGCATAGGAAATTCCGGCAAGGCTCAGGCTTAGAAGTGATGAAATCATCAAAGTTATTAATTTGGTCATAACATTTCCTTTATAGATTTGCTGTTGTTGCTTCGAAAACGATATTGGTTGGTGTGGTGGTGGCTATACGCACTGAGGAGAAACCCGCATCCTTTAGAACCTGCGTCAGCCTTTCTGGTCCCGCCTGTGCGCCGAGGCACAAGGCCACATCCTGAGAGCGGGATGTGGGCAGGCAGATCAGGGTAGAGGCCGCATAAAACACCCCGCCCAATGGATGCAGGTTATCCTCAACCTTATCTCCTGCCATGGGTTCCACCACCATCAAGGTGCCGCCGGGCTTTAAGCCTTCGCGAATATGACGGGCGACCCCTACCGGATCCCCCATGTCGTGGAGGGCATCAAAGATACAGGCAAAATCAAAGCCATCATCTGCGGAAATATCATTGGCCCCTACTTCTTCGAATTGAATGTTATTCACGCCGGCATCGGCGGCCTTGGCGCGGGCATCTACAATGGATGGGCCATGCAGGTCATAGCCATAGACCTGTGAATTGGGAAAGGTTTTTGCCATCAAGACGGAGGAAGATCCATGCCCGCAGCCAATGTCGGCAATGGTGCCGCCAGCCTCCAGCTTCTCTTTGACACCATTCAGGGCCGGAATCCAGTTTTCGATCAGATTGGCCTCATAGCCGGGGCGGAAAAAGCGGTCCGTACCACAGAACTGACACACATGCTGATCTCCCCACGGGCGACCTTTGCCGCTTTTAAAAACATCAAGCGCCGTGTCATGTTCGGAAAATTGCGCCACAATAATCTGCAGCAGGCCATGCATATTGGCAAGGCTGCTTTCATCGGCAAAAATGGCGGCCTGTTCCGGGCTCAAGTAAAATTGTTTGCTGCTGGCGTCATAGCTGACATAGCCATTGGCGGCATTGGCCGACAGCATTTCCTGCAAATAGCGCGGGTCAACCTGAGCAATTTCCGCAATGTCCTCTGCGGTGCGCCGGTCGCCGTCTGCCATGGCACGAAAGACCCCTGATTGATCGCCTATATAAGACAGTAGAATGCTTAAAGCAGCACTGGCGTCGCCCACGATTTTCCCGGCGAGAGCTTCCAGCTTCTCCATATTTAAATTTGTCATTTTTATTTCCTTAAATATATATAACCAATTGCCCAAAGGATGTTGGGCAATGCCTTGTTTAATTACACGACTATTGGGATAAGGAACTGTCTATCAGTATATATTAAATTACTGAAATGTCTAGGTTATGTGAAGGCCTAATAGGCTCGGTTGATACAGAAATCAACGATGTCGGTCATGGCTTTGCGGGTGGCATCATCGGGAAAAATGGCGAGGGCATCCTTGGCGATGGCGCCGTAATGGCGCGCTCGTTCCACCGTATCATGAAGGGCATTATGCCGGGTCATCAGGTCAATGGCCTTCTCAAGATCACCGTCTTTCTGGTCCAGTTCCTCGATCGTGCGGCGCCAGAAATCACGTTCCGCCGTATCACCGCGCCGAAAGGCCAGCACAATGGGCAGGGTTACTTTGCCTTCGCGGAAATCATCCCCCACCGATTTGCCCAGCTTTTCCTGCTCGGCGGAAAAATCCAGCACATCGTCAATCAACTGAAAGACAATGCCCAGATTTTTGCCGTAGCTTTTCAGAGCATCCTGTTTCGTGCCGGGTTTTTCAGCAACCACCGCGCCGATTTCACAGGCGGCGGCAAATAAGGCGGCTGTTTTGGCCACAATCACCTGCATATAGGCATCTTCAGTGGTGTCCATATCATTGGCGGTGGTCAGTTGCATGACCTCGCCCTCGGCAATGACAGAGGAGGCATTGGACAGGATGGCCAGAACTTCCAGTGAGCCGTCGGCCACCATAAGTTCAAAGGACCGGCTGAACAGGAAATCACCCACAAGGACGCTGGCCTTGTTGCCCCAAACGGCGTTCGCGGTCTCAAGCCCCCGTCTCAGGTCGCTTTCATCAACCACATCATCA
Source organism: Alphaproteobacteria bacterium (assembly GCA_013152755.1). Lineage (GTDB taxonomy): Bacteria > Pseudomonadota > Alphaproteobacteria > Sphingomonadales > Emcibacteraceae > Paremcibacter. The sequence continues at coordinate 2,938 of JAADFR010000170.1, read as the reverse complement.
TGGAGCAGGGTCGCCGAATGGATAAATTCGACGCAGGCCGCAAGTTCCGCATGACGTTCGCCGTCGTAACCGCACATGCGGGACGCGGCAAGGGTCAGCATGGGCCGCAATCGCTTGCCACCAGAGGCAATCAGATGTCCGGCAAGTTGCGGGATGAGGGCCACGGGGCTTTGCATCTTTTGAATGATGGTCTGATTCACTTTGACCATATCATCGGCCACAAGGGCGGTCAGGCGGGCCAATGCCGTCTCTGCCTTGGCCTGTTCTTCTTCGAATGATATGACAACGCCCATATGGCAAACCCTGTGTATCTATGATTGAATAGTTTATTTCCTATGGCAAAATAGTCTTGCGGGGCTATAAAGGTCAAGATAACTTGGTGAAACTAGGGGCTTTTTAAAAATATATTCAGGTGAGAGAAGCATGATAGAAATTTTTTCTACTGATAATAATGTTCTTATATCGCGGATATCTGCGCTTTTTGACGGGGCAGAGGTGCCCTTTGTGGTGCTTGGCAATCATGCGAGCCTTTTGGGCGGCGGTATTATGGGCATCGGCCAACGGGTGATGGTGGAAGAAGAATATATCCCGGAAGCTCTGCGCCTGATTCGGGAAATCGGGCTTGAGAATGATGTGGATTTTGCGGCGGGGCTGGAATGAATGACGGCATGTGAGGGGATATCACAGGATGATTTCCTTGGCGGTGCTATCCGGCTCCATCAGCCTGCGGCGGGCTACCGCATCGGCACTGACACGGTTTTCCTCGCGGCCAGCATTGCTTACGATCGACAGGAACGTATTCTGGACATGGGGGCCGGTACCGGGGGCATTTTAAGCTGCCTCCTGTCGCGAACGGCGGCGCAGTTTAAGGATAATATTTTTCACGGCATAGAAATGCAACCCGAATTGCTGGCCCTTGCCCGGCGCAATGCTGCCGACAATGGCTTTGGGGACCATATCCATTATTTCGCCGGGGATATTGTCCGCCCGCCCGTGGATTGTGAACCCAACAGCTATCATCATGTGGTGTCCAACCCGCCGTATTTAAAGAAAAACGGCGGCCCAGCATCCCCCTTTGAGACCAAGGCCATGGCCCATACGGTAAGTCACGTTCGGCTGGTGGAGTGGGTTCGTCTGTGCCTGCGCATGTTGAAACCGCTGGGCCATCTGACCCTTGTCCACCGGGCCGACCGGCTGGATGACATCATCGCGGCCCTTCACGGCAAGGCCGGGGATATTATCATTTATCCGCTCTGGTCCGCCGGGGGTAAAGACGCCCGCCGGGTGATCATACAGGCCAGAAAGGGCAGTAAAGGCATTATTGCCTTGAAACCGGGCCTTATTGTGCATACATCAGAGGGAAACTTCACCCCTCAGGCTGAGGCCATCCTGCGCCACGGGGCGGGCCTTGATATAACCACTTAAAACAGAAGACAGAAAATATGCTGAAAAAGATCAAACAATTGCTGACCAAAATCCCTCTGCCTCTATTCCAGAATCCAGCCCCGGTGGTAGCCATACTACCGCTGGAAGGGGTGATCGGGTCAGGTAGCCGTTTTTCCAGTGCCCTTAATCTGGCTGGAATTGAGGAAAAAATTGATCAGGCTTTTGACGTTTATAATGTGAAGGCGGTGGCTTTGGCGGTTAATTCGCCCGGCGGTTCGCCAGTGCAGAGTGAGCTTATCATGCGCCGTATTCAGAAACTTTCGGAAGAAAAGGAAATCCCGGTCTATGCCTTTGCCGAGGATGTGGCGGCATCTGGCGGCTATCTTATTTCGCTGGCGGCCGAGGAAATCTATGCCCATGAGGCCTCAATCGTCGGCAGTATTGGGGTGATTTCCGCCGGGTTCGGTTTTCACAAGGCCATTGAGAAAATCGGCGTTGACCGGCGGGTCTATGCGGCGGGGGATAATAAATCCATCCTCGACCCTTTCCAGCCGGAAAAGGACAAGGACATCAAGCTGCTGAAAGACATGCAGAAGGAAATCCATGAATTTTTCAAAAATCTGGTTAAGGAACGCCGGGGCGATAAGCTGAAAGGCACGCAAAAGATCATGTTCTCCGGTCAGTTCTGGGCCGGAAAAGAGGCTGTGAAACTGGGCCTTGTGGATGGCATCGGTGATATTCATTCGGTGATGAAAGACAAGCTGGGCGACAAGACCAAATTCAAACGGATCAAGGAAGAAAAAGGCTTTATCAAAGGCCTGCTCGGCATGGCGGCGACCAAGCCCAGAATAAGCGATGAAATCCTGTCCACGTTAGAGGACCGGTCACTTTGGGCGCGTTTCGGGCTATAAAGTCATATCAATCCTTGACGGGCGCGGGTAGGGGCAGTAATTTCCAGCCAAAGTGGCCCGTTTGCTTAACAGAAAAGAACAGGATTTATGGACAGCTCGCCTCGGAATGAAAGTGCCTTTCAGTCATTGATTCTGAAATTGCAGACCTATTGGGCACAGCAGGGCTGTGTGATCCTGCAGCCCTATGATCTTGAGATGGGGGCCGGGACTTTTCAGGCGGCGACCGTGTTGCGCGCTCTTGGCCCCAAACCGTGGAGGGCGGCCTACGTCCAGCCCTGCCGCAGGCCCACCGATGGCCGTTACGGCGAAAACCCCAACCGCTTGCAACAATATTACCAGTTTCAGACCGTCCTCAAACCATCCCCCGATAATATTCAGGAACTTTACCTGAATAGTCTTGAGGTATTAGGCATCAACGCTATGGAGCATGACATCCGCTTTGTGGAGGATGACTGGGAAAGCCCGACGCTGGGCGCGTGGGGCCTTGGCTGGGAAGTCTGGTGCGACGGCATGGAGGTTAGCCAGTTTACCTATTTTCAACAGGTAGGTGGCTTTGACTGCAAACCGGTGATGGGCGAGCTGACCTACGGCCTTGAGCGGCTGGCCATGTATATTCAGGGGGTGGATAATGTTTACGACCT
>JAADFR010000169.1 GCA_013152755.1 Alphaproteobacteria bacterium | reverse complement strand
ATGCCAATCACCGTAACCTCATGGACCGCAGGATGCTGATAAAAGACTTCCTCCACCACGCGGGGATAGACGTTAAAGCCGCCCACCAGAATCAAATCCTTGGACCGGTCGATGATATAGGTAAAGCCTTCTTCATCCATATAACCCACATCGCCGGTGCGCAACATGCCCCCCAACATGACCTCAGCCGTGGCGTCGGGGCGTTTCCAATAACCCTTCATCACCTGCGGCCCCCGGATGCAAATTTCGCCGCTTTCGCCCAAGGGCATTCTCTTTGACAAGTCTTCCGGATCAACGATAATAACTTCTGTATCGGGAATAGGCAGACCGATTGAGCCTTTGCGGGTATCCCGGTCATAGGGGTTTGAGACACAAACCGGGGAGGTTTCCGTCAGGCCGTAACCTTCGGATATATTCACATTCATCACCTTGCGGTAAGTCCGGCCCAGCTCCACAGGCAGCGGCGCACCGCCGGACATACAGACCTTGACATTATCCATGCCCACATCGGGAAACAGCGGATGATTGGCAAGGGCGGTAAACATGGCAGGGACGCCGGCGAACAAGGTGGGTTTTTCCTTTTTCATCATCTTGATCACCCCCTCAAGCTCAAACTTGGGCTGGATGACCACTTTGGCCCCGACAAAAATACTCAAATCCATCACCACAGTCATGGCAAACACATGGAAGAAAGGCAGACAGCCAATAATAATTTCCTGTCCCCGTTCCACATCAACCGCCCAACTTTCAACCTGTAACACATTGATATAGACATTAGCATGGGTCAGCATAGCCCCCTTGGGGATGCCCGTTGTCCCGCCGGTATATTGGATGACCGCCACATCTTCCACCGGGTCAATGTCAACCGGGGTTGGCTGGCCATCATTTTGCAATAACCCGGCATACTCCACATAACAATCGTCTTTAACAACCTTGGCTATTGCGCTGTTTTTAAATAATTTAAACAGGATATTTTTAGGAAAAGGTAGGCCAGAGGCGAATTGATCCACCACCAGATGTTTCAGGCGGCTTTGTTGGGCAACCTTATGCATGGTGGGATAGAGTGCCGCAAGGTCCAGCGTGATCATAATGTCGGTTTCGGAATCCTCCACCTGCTGAATAAGCTCATGCTCGGAATAGAGCGGGCTATAATTGACCACCGTCCCCCCGGCTTTCAGAATACCGAAATAGGCCACGGCAAACTGGGTGCAGTTGGGCATGAATATCCCCACATGACGGCCCTTTTTAACCCCAAGCTCTTGTAAGCCTTTGGCCATTTGATTGACCTGGGTTAGAAAGTCGCGGTAACTGAGCGTCTTGCCCATGAAATCATAGGCAATATTATCCGGAAATTCCGCCGCCGTGTCTTCAACCAGCGCATAAAGGGGTTTGGCGGTAAATTTCTGGTCCCATTTCACATGTTTCGGGTAAGTGGCCAGCCAAGGGTGTTCTGTCATATTCTAGCTCATATTTTCAGTTGCAATGGCAAAGAAAAGATCATCCCCGGCCATAATAGTTGATTTCAATCCCAATGCCTGCGGGACAATCTGCTCGCCGTAGAAACGGGCGGTAATGATTTTGGCTTCCAGAAAATCACTATCCCCATCACCGCTTTCGAGTTTTTGACGCGCCGCCAAGGCTCCCTTGGACAACAGGTAACAGCCCACAGTCACACTGAACAGCCGCAAAAAGGGCGATGATCCGGCAAGGGCGGAGCGCATATTATCCACATGCTGAGCCAATATCCATTCGCCGCATTCCCGGGTCACGTCAACGGCCTGCAACAGGCTTTTCTTCAGGCTGTCAAATTCCGCTGTGTCCGGCAAGTCACCTCCAAAAGTGGCAATCTCATCCAGAAAAGACCGCCAATGCGTGCCCCCCGCCATGGACAGCTTGCGCCCCACGAGGTCCATGGCCTGTACCCCGTTGGTGCCTTCATAGATGGGGTTGATGCGCGTATCGCGGAAAACCTGCGCGATTCCGGTTTCCTCGATAAAGCCCATGCCGCCATGTATCTGAAGGGCAAGGGACGCATTATCAACGCCCATGTCGGAACCATAGGCCTTTGACAGGGGGGTTAGCAAATCTGCAAGGCCGGAATATTTCTGGCGCTTATCTGGGTCCGGATGGTGACCGCCCAGATCAAGGGCCTTGGCATTCAGCATAGTGATGGCGCGCGCGGCCTCTGTCGTGGATTTAATAGTCATCAGCATCCGGCGCACATTGGCATGTTCGATGATGGCACTTGGCCCCGGCCCGCTGGCCCCGACCGCCTTGCCTTGCACGCGGTCTTTGGCATAGGTCACCGCCATCTGCCACGCCCGCTCCGCCGAGCCGACCCCCTGAATGCCTACATTCAGCCGGGCATTATTCATCATGGTGAACATGGCGGCCATGCCCTTATTTTCCGCGCCCAGCATATAGCCGATACAATTATCTTCCTCGCCAAAGGCCATGACGCAGGTGGGGCTGCCATGTATGCCGAGCTTATGTTCCAGAGACACACATTTGGCGTCATTGCGCGCGCCCAATGTGCCGTCCTCATTAATCAGGAACTTTGGCACGACGAACAGGGAAATTCCTCTGGTTCCCGCCGGGCTGCCCGGTGTTCTGGCCAAGACAAGGTGAATGATATTTTCCGTCATATCATGATCACCCCAGGTGATAAAAATCTTCTGGCCACTGATACGGTAACTGCCATCCCCGGCTGGTTCTGCCTTGGTTCTGAGCGCGCCCACATCGGTGCCTGCATTGGGTTCGGTCAGATTCATGGACCCGGCCCATTCACCGGAAATCATCTTTTCCAGATAAGTATTCTTCTGTTCCTCTGACCCATGGGCAACGATGGCTTCCACCGCCCCGGTGGTCAGCATGGAACACAGGCTAAACGCCATATTGGCCGCATCAACAAATTCATAAACCGCAGAGGCCAAGGTCAGCGGCAGGCCCTGCCCGCCGTAGTCCACATCCCCGCTGACACTGGTCCAGCCATTGGCGGCATAGGCGGTATAGGCTTCCTTGAACCCCGGCGCGGGTTTGACGCCGTCATCGGTGAGTTTGGCCCCTTCCCGGTCCCCAACCACATTCAGCGGTGACAGGACTTCGCCGCAAAATTTCCCGGCTTCCTCCAGCACCGCATCAATGATGTCATCACTGGCATCCTGAAACCGCTCCAGCGCCGTGACCTCGCCAATGTCAATGACATCTTTCAGGACAAATTTCATTTCGCGGGTGGGGGCAATATATTCAGCCACAGGCAGGCTCCTCAATTATTTCTATTATTTGGGTCGCAAACCCGTGAATAAAATATTATAAGTTTACCCATAATATTCATGGGAACGACAGAAATTAAAACAACCGTTTGAATTTACATGAATGATAAGTGGAAAACAAGCGTATAATATATACCGAAAAAGAACAATGACACAAAAATATGTCCTCTGACACATCAAAGCAAAAAAATAAAAAAATAATGCCTGCCACATTGGCCAATTACCATCTGGCAACAAAATTTCTGCTTCAGGGCAAGCTGGTTTCCTTTCCCACGGAAACCGTTTACGGGCTTGGCGCGGACGCCACCAGCGACCTTGCTGTTGCCAATATTTTTGAGGCCAAGCAAAGGCCACAGTTCAATCCGCTTATTATCCATCTGCCGTCCCATCTGGCGGCTGAGAAATATGTGGAATTTGACATGGTCTCCCGCAAGCTGGCCCAGGCTTTCTGGCCCGGACCATTGACCCTTGTCCTGAAACGGAAACCGGATAGTATGCTGTCGCACCTTGTCTCCGCCGGACTTGATACGGTAGCGGTGCGGGTGCCTGAACATCCCATTGCACAGGAATTACTGCATCATTTCAAATATCCCATTGCCGCGCCAAGCGCCAATATTTCCGGCAAGCTAAGCCCCACCCGCCCGGAGCATGTGGCCCAGGACCTGTCGGAAAAGGTCGCCATGATACTGGATGGTCCCGCGTGCCACAATGGTATCGAATCAACCATCGCACAGGTGACGGGCAGTGAAATCAGGCTGCTGCGCCCCGGCAGCATCACCAAGCGGGAGATTGAGGAATTAACTGGCCTGCGCGTTACCTATTTTGCCGACGGGCAGAATCCCACGGCCCCCGGACAGTTAAAAAGCCATTACGCCCCCAGAGCTAAAATACGCCTGAATGCGGAAACAATTTATCCGGGTGAGGCCCTCTTGGCCTTTGGCAGTCTTTATCCGAAAGACGCCCAGATCATCCGCAACTTAAGCCCCAAGGGCATCCTGAGGGAAGCGGCGGCAAATCTGTTTTCCATGCTCCATGAGCTGGATGAAACGGGCTGCAAAACCATTGCCGTAAGCCCAATCCCCGCCAAGGGTCTTGGCATTGCCATCAATGATCGACTAAGCCGCGCCGCGGCAACCAAGGATTAAGAAACCCTATGAGCCTTGCCCGTCATCACCTCGAAGAATTAAAGGCTATTTCAGGACAGAATGGCTGGATTGATCGCCCCGATGATATGCAGCCCTTCCTCATCGAACCGCGCGAGAAATATCAGGGGACAACCCCCTTGATCCTGTTGCCGGACAGCGTGAATAAGGTTGCGGAAATCGTCGCCTATTGTGCAAGTCATAAAATCCCCGTCGTACCACAGGGCGGCAATACGGGTCTTGTGGGCGGCAGTATCCCGACCACAGGGGGAGATGAAATCCTGATCAGCCTGAAACGGCTCAACCGCATCCGCGACAGGGACGACCATAATCAGACCATGACCGTAGAGGCCGGGTGCATCCTGTCGGATATTCAGGCGGCGGCACAGGATATGGACTGCCTGTTTCCCTTGAGCCTTGCCGCCGAAGGCTCCTGTATGATTGGCGGCAACCTATCCACCAATGCAGGCGGGGTGAATGTTCTTCATTACGGCAATATGCGCAGTCTTGTTTTAGGGCTTGAGGTAGTTTTGCCTAACGGCGACATCTGGCACGGCCTGTCGGGCCTGCGCAAGGATAATACGGGGTATGATCTGAAACAAATTTTCATCGGGGCCGAGGGCACCCTTGGCATTATCACCGCCGCCACCCTGAGGCTATATCCTTATCCCCATGAGAAGCAGACCGCCTTTGTCGCCGTACCAACGCCCCAAGCTGCGGTGGACCTGCTGACCCTCGCCCGCAAGATCAGCGGCGGCACCATCACCGCCTTTGAAATCATCCCGCGCCGGGGCATTGAAATGGTCACCCGCCATATGCCCGGCACACGGGACCCCATGACACAGGCCTATGACTGGTACGTGCTGCTGGAATGCAGTTCATCCCTGAACCGTGACCTGTTGGACCTTGAAAAGGTTATGGAGCGCATTCTGACCACGGCCATGGACGGGGAACTGGTGCTGGACGGCGTAATTGCCAAAAATCAGGCCGAAAGCGACAACCTGTGGCATTTGCGGGAAAATATGTCCGAGGCCCAGAAATTTGACGGCGGCAGCATCAAACATGACATCTCCGTCCCCATATCCGCCATCCCCGATTTCCTGACCCGCGCCGGAAATGTGGTGGCGGACATGATTCCCGGCGCCCGCCCGGTGCCGTTCGGTCATCTGGGCGACGGTAATCTCCATTATAATATCAGCCAGCCTCTGGATATGGATAAACAGGAATTTCTGGGTAAATGGCCTGCCTTGAACCGAAAGGTCCATGACGTTGTCCAGGAATTTGACGGCAGTTTCAGCGCCGAGCATGGCATAGGCCGTATGAAGACCGACGAAATGTCACATTATAAGACTAAGGTAGAAATGGATATGATGCGCCGGCTCAAAGATATGCTTGACCCCGACAACATCATGAATCCCGGTGTGATTTTGAAAAAGGTTCAAAAATGACTTTTCAAGAAAAATACTATGACAGCCACGATGGTCTGAAGCTCTATTACCGGCAATACGGCACGGGCGATCAAGATAAAACACCGCTTTTATGCCTACACGGCTTGACCCGTAACAGCCGGGATTTTGACCGTTTTGCCCGTCATTTTGCGAAAGGCCGCCGGGTATATAGTCTGGATATTCGCGGACGCGGCCAGTCGGCCTATGACCCTGACTATGGCAATTATCAGATTCCGGTTTATGCACAGGATGTGCTGACCTTCCTCACCCATGAAAAACTTGATCGGGTGATCCCGGTGGGCACCTCCATGGGCGGACTGATTTCCATGACCATCGGTGCCATCAAACCGGATGTTTTAGCGGGCATTATCCTCAATGATATTGGCCCGGACATTGATCCCAAAGGCATTGAACGTATTTCCGCCTTTGTCGGCAATGGCATCACGCTTGACAGCTGGCAACAGGCCATCAACGGTGTCAAGGTCATTAACGGCAGCATGTTCCCCGACTATGACGCGGAAGACTGGGACCGTTTTGCCCGAAGCACTTTTCGGGAGAAGCAAGACGGCACCATCGCCCCTGACTATGATCAGGCCATTGGCACCGCCATCCGGGAAAGCGCGGAAAACGCCGTCCCCGTTGATCTGTGGCCCCTGTTCACCAGTCTTGCCCCGATCCCTATCCTGACCCTGCGCGGGGAAAACAGCGATATTCTGGCCGCCGAAACACTGGACAGGATGGGCCGGGAACATCCCCGCTTTACCGCCCTGACCGTCCCGAACCGCGCCCATACTCCGGACCTGACCGAGGACATCAGCCTGCGGGCTATTAATGACTTCATCAGCGCCTTATGACCGGGGGCCAAGCATGAAAAGACGCTATCCAAGCCAACCTGTCATTGCCGTGGGCACCGTGGTTTTGAAAGAGGATTGTGTCCTGCTTATCAAACGCGCGAAGCCACCGAAAGAAAATCAATGGAGCATTCCGGGCGGCGCACAGGAATTGGGCGAGACCACCCGTCAGGCCGCCATTCGCGAGGTCCGGGAAGAAACCGCCATCACCATTGATGAGCCGGTTTTTCTGGATGTTATTGACTATATTGACCGGGATAAGGCGGGCCGTATTCTCCATCATTACACCCTGATAGATTACGGGGCCAATTATCGGTCCGGCCTATTATCCGCCGGGGATGATGCCAGCCATGCGAAATGGGTTCCCATAGACCGGCTTTCGGAATATAATCTCTGGGGAATGACGGAGAAAATAATATTTCAGGCGGTGGAAAAGCTCAAAAAATGACAGATGACAGTCTCTCCTTGCGAGGACGCCTCACCCGGTCGATCAAGGGTCATGTGAAAGTTGCCCTGATTGCGCTGGTTTTCGGACTGACTGCCTATGGAATGGTCCATATACTCATGTGGATTATCCGCACCGTGGAAAAAATGTAGGAACAAAAAATATTATGCGTAAATTATTTGGCTATTTTCTGGGATTGATAGGATTATCCATATATATTCTTTTGGTTGCCCGCCTTGGTGATGCCATCTTTCCCATGCACCTTGCTTTGGAAATAGCCTATTATGCTGTTACCGGAATTGGCTGGATATTTCCGGCCATGTGGATCATTCGCTGGTGGTATAAGCCCAAGAATACCGAAAATAATTGAGGATATTATGAAAATTTTTCGCCCAATTCTGACCCTTGTCTTCATCTTTGCACTGGCAAGCTGCAGTAGCAACAACACGGTTCCCCCATCCGATACCATGAAACAATCCCAGAATATGGATGAAAGCAATTATGCCAATACCTATGATCAGAAAAGCATCGCCAATGCGGCCTCTGATTTCCTGGGCGGCGGTTCGGAAGCCATCGCCAAAGTGGTTGAAAAAGCCTTTCAAGACCTTGGGCGGCCCAATGGCTATATCGTCGGCACCGAATTCAGCGGCGCCATTGGTATCGGCGTGCGGTATGGGGACGGTACTCTGATCCATAAAATCGAAGGTAACAGCCCCGTCTTCTGGAAGGGACCAAGCATCGGTTTTGACCTTGGGGCCAACGGTTCACGGGTTTTTGCCCTTGTCTATAATCTCTATGATGTGGAGGAGCTTTACCGGCGTTTTCCGGCGGTTGAGGGCAGTGCCTATTTCATCGGCGGCGTGGGCATAAATTACCAACAGCGCGGCGACATCATCATCGCCCCCATCCGCGTCGGCGTCGGCCTGCGCCTTGGCATTAGTCTAGGCTATATGCATCTGACAAAGAAAAGAAACTGGATTCCTTTTTAGGGGATGAGGGCCATCAAACCTTCCGCGCTTAGTTTGATACCCACCAGAAACAGCAAAGCGTAGCATATAATATAAAACAATGTGTTCGATACCCGGTTATGCATCCATATGCCCAGCCAGACGCCGATGGGGGCAAAGGGCAATAGATAGAGCGACATGGTTAAATTTTCCGATGACAGTTGGCCCAGCCACGCATAGGGGATCAGCTTCACATAATTGGCCACGGCGAAAAATATGACTGAGGTCGCCACCATGGTCGTTTTATCCAGCCGGAGCGGAAACAGATATTGGGACAGCGGCGGACCACCCGCATGGGCGATGAAGCTGGAAAAGCCGCCCAATGCCCCAAGGATGCCCCCCTTAACCGGATTATGCGGGCGGGGTGTTGCCGCCCCCGGCCCCCGCTGGCCAAACCAGTAATTACCAACAAAATACAAGGACATCAGCCCGACAATAAGCCGGATCATATCGGCGTTCATAATGCTGAACGTCAGCCCTCCAACAATAATCCCCACCAGCGCCCCGGGGATGAGTATTTTCAGGGACCGGGCGTCCCAGCCCCGCCGATACCGCCAGACCGTAAAAATATCCATCGTGCATAAAATGGGCAACATTATCGCTGCCGCAATTCGCGGATCAACCATCAGGGTCAGCAAAGGCACCGCCAGCGTACCCAGCCCGCCCGCGAAACCGCCCTTGGAGATCCCCGTCAACAGAACAACCGGGACAGCCAACAAAAAAAACATCAAGGGGTCTGACACCGCCCTACCCCATCATCCGATGAAATTCCAATGTTTGATGATCGGACAATGATGGCTGGAAAACATAACCGCCCATATCAAAATCTTTAAGGTCCCCGGCCTTTTCCACCCGGTTCTGAAGGATAAAACGGGTCATCATACCCCGCGCTTTTTTGGCAAACATGCCAAGGACACGGGCATGGCCCTCTTTCACTTCCTTGAACACCGGCGTGATGATCTGTCCGGCCAGCTTGTCGGCCCGGACCGCCTTGAAATATTCCTGTGACGCGCAATTGATAAGAATATCCGTACTCTGCGCCGCCATGATGTCATTCAGGGCCTCTGTCAGGTCATCGCCCCAAAATTCATAGAGTGTTCGCCCGCGCCGGGTGGTAATTTTCTTACCCATCTCAAGACGATAAGGCTGCATCAGGTCCAGCGGCCTCAACAAGCCATAAAGGCCGGACAATATGCGGTAATGATCCTGTCCGTAGGCCAGGTCGTCTTCGCTCAGGCTTTCCGCATCCAACCCCACATAGGTATCGCCGGTAAAGGCAAAAACCGCCTGTTTGGCGTTGGTGGGGGTGAAGGGCGTGGAAAAGGCGCGAAAGCGGTTATAATTCAGCTCCACCAGCTTATCACTGATTTTCATCAGCTTGCCCAGTTCCTGACGAGTGAGCTTGCGCACGGCCTCAATCAATATCTCGCTATCCTCCAGAAAATCCGGGATCGACCAACCAGAGCGCGTGACATCTTCTGAAAAATCAAGTTTTTTAGCCGGGGATGTAACAACGAGCATATATATTTCCTGTTTTATGAATTGCAGAGGCTCAAGCATAGAATTGACGCCCGCCACATTCAAGAAAAACAATCATTCTTCTATTGACAGTTTCCAACTTTAACCCCATCTATTCCTACAAGCATTTATACGAAGGATTTCCCCTGTCATCTGAACAGACCACACAGAACAGCCCGCGCGTGGACCTGACAACAGGACCGGTTCACAAGCATTTGATCCGTATGTCCCTGCCCATGATGGTGGGGATCACGGCGTCCATGGGGTTTGTTCTGGCTGATACTTATTTTATTGGCAAGCTCGGCCCCAATGAATTGGCCGCCATGGGTTTTGTTGGCCCCATCGCCATGATCATTGTCTCGGCCTCCATTGGTTTGAGCGCAGGCACATCATCGATCATGGCCCGGGCAACAGGAAGCGGCAGTCATAAACAGCTGGTCAAGCTTGCCACCAACAGCTTTATCATAGCCGTCTTGATCTCTCTGATCTTTACGGTGGTCGGGTTGCTGACCATTGACCCGCTTTTTACCATGATGGGGGCCGATGCAAAAACGCTGGTCATGATCCATGAATATATGATGGTCTGGTACTGGTCGCCGCTATTTATTATCGTACCCATGGTTGCCATGGGGGTAATGCGGGCTTTGGGCGATACGTCATTGCAGGGCAAGTTGATGATTATAGCCGCTCTGGCTAATGTGGTTCTGGACCCGATTATGATTTTCGGCCTGTTTGGCTTTCCGCGCCTTGAAATGCAGGGGGCAGCTCTTGCCACGCTGATCACCCGTGCGGGCACGTTCGCCGCCGTGATTTTTTATCTGGGTTATCGCTTTCATGTGCTTAAATTCACCCGTGAGGTCTTACAGGACTTCAAAGCATCCACCCGCAAGATCATGCATGTGGGCATTCCGGCCATGGGCACTAATATGATCATTCCACTGGCCGGCGGCGTTGTTATTTCGGTAATCGCCGTCTTCGGCAATGACGCGGTTGCCGGAACCAATGTGGCCATGCGTATTGAGGCGGTGACCATTATCATATTCTATGCCCTGTCCGCCGTGATCGGTCCCTTTGCCGGGCAGAATCTGGGCGCGAAACGATATGATCGCATTGAAAAAGCCCTGAAACAATGCGGCATATTCTCATTGATATGGGGCGCGGTTCTGGCTGTCCTGATCGGCCTGTTCGCCCCTCATATTACCGTTCATTTCAGCGATGTGACCTCTATTCAGGGCTATGCCAACAGCTATCTCTATATCATGCCCATATCATACGGGGCCTACGGCTTTGTCATGACCGCCAATGCCACCTTTAACGGCCTTGGCAATCCGATCCCCGGTGTGATTGTATCCACGCTCCGGGTCGCCGTATTCCAATTTCCGCTGGTGCTGGTTGCAGCCTTCTTCTTTGACAATATGACCTATGTTTTTGCCGCCTCCAGCCTGTCCAATATTCTGGCCGGTATTATCGCCTATGTCTGGGTGACGCGTACCGTAAGGCACTTACAGACCGTGGCTTAAATGATCCTGCCAGTAATCTGCGGCCTGACGTTCAGCCTGTTCGACTGTGGTTGCATGGCCGGTTAAATATAATGCCTGTGCGGCGGTGCCGATAATCATCTTTGAGGCAAAATCATTTTGGACACTGCCGCGCCAGATTTCAGACAGATAATCAACAGTCACCGGATAATCCGGGCTTTCCTTTGTCATAGCCGGCCATTTACTGACCGTTTGTTGTCCATCTTTAATCTGATAGAGCTTGATGGCTTTATTCGCATTGCGTTCCGCCTCCCCGCCGCCGCCTTTAATCACGCCAAGAGATGGCTGTTCTATCAAAGCCGCCGCATCTATATTCAGGGTAATATAGGCCGGATGGAAAATACCCAGAAACGTCAATTTTGCGGCCAGCGGATTGATCAGCTTCACCGCCGTATTGACGATAGAGCGCACCCCGAGTACCGATCTGATTTCCAGAAGTTCCTGCAATTTCGGGCTGAAATTCCGTAACGGCAGATAGACGAAATTCTCACTCTCTAACTTGCGGCGAGCCTTCGTCAGGGACGCCGCCGGTTTTTCCCCTACGGCTTCAAGACAATCCTCCGTCAGAAGGCCATTATCCAGATGGCTGTTAAAACCATGCATGAATATCTTATGGCCATTCTCCGACAGCAATTTGGCCGACAGCAGAAACCACGGCAAACGGCGGCTTTTGCCCGAAGAGGTGCTGGGCCAGTCGATTAAATTCTCAAATTCACAGGCCGATTCTGCCCCCATATGGCGGCGCATGGCGGTCACAATCCCCGCAAGCTCCGCCGGACTTTCACTTCGATAACGCAATAAAAGTAACAAGGCCCCCACTTGCATATCCGACATCTCCCCGGACAGGACGCCCGCGAAAGCTGCCTGTGCTTCCGTCTGTGTCAGATGGCGGGACTTTGTCGGCCCCCGGCCCAATATCCTAATATAGTCCGCGTAAGGGTCCACCATCTATAGCCCCATCGCAAACAGGGCAATGGCAAGGATCGCCCCGACAAACGGAATAACCACCGTCAGCGCCGCCAGCGGCAGATAGGCCGTTCGGTGGGTCTCACCGCAAATGGCCCGGATTGTGGTTACCACATAGCCATTATGGGGCAGGCTATCCAGCCCGCCGGACGTTATGGCAATCACCCGATGCAGGGCGTCCGGATCCACACCGGCCTCCAGATAATGGGGTGCAATCAGGGGCAAAGCGATGGCCTGCCCGCCCGAGGCTGATCCGGTGAGAGCCACAATCACGCTGATTGCCACCGCCGCCCCGATCAGGCCATTACCGGGAATGGAGGTCATGAAAATCAGGGCATCATTAAATGCCGGGGTCAGCTTGGCAATGCTGCCAAACCCGACTACGGCGCAGGTATTGGAAATAGCGATCAATGCCCCGAATGTAGCCGAGGATAAGGCAACCCCAAGGTTATTAAACTTCTTCCAATAGATGGCTATCGCCAGCAACAGCCCCACCAGCAGGGCGACAATGAGCGAGGATTTTCCATATTCTAATATTACACTGAAATAAAACGACGTCCCAAGAACACTGACCAGCGGAATCAGACCCAGAAAGGGATTAGGCAGATTGTCATAGGATTTCTGCGGCGGGTCATCGGTGCGCTCGTCATAACATTCGCCGGCGGCCACGGCCCGCTTCATCATGCGTTCAAACCACCAGATACCGCTCAGGGCCATAAAGAGCGCCACGAAAATACTCACCTGCCAGCCGGCAAACTGGGTGGTGCCCAGATATTCCATGGGCAGGAAATTTTGAATCTCCACCGACCCGGCAGAGGTCATGGTGAAGGTGACAGAACCGAAAGCCAGAGCTGCCGGAATAAACCGGCGCGGCAGGTTGGCCTCCTTGAACAGGCTAAGGGCCATGGGAAAGACTGAAAAGGCGACCACAAAAACACTGACGCCGCCATACGTCAAAATGGCACAGGCCATGATCACCGCAAGGGCCGCGTGACGCATGCCGAGTTTGGCCACAACCCAATGGGCCACACTGTCCGCTGCCCCGCTGTCCTCCATCACCTTGCCAAACATGGCACCCAGTAAAAAAACGATGAACCAGTCTTTCAAAAACCCGGCAAATCCCGTCATATAATTAACCGTAAAACTCGCTCCGCCATCGGCCATGGGCGGCAGCAAGGGTATCCCGCTGAACAGGGCCACCAACAGCGCACATAAAGGGGCCGCTATCAATATATTCATCCCGCGAATGGTGAATAGAATAAGGAGTAATAACCCCCCGACCAACCCGAACATACTTAACATTACCGCCCCTTTCCTGTTGCCATCATTCTGCGGCGACCTTCAAAAACAGAAGACTATAACAATTTTTGACATTCGTCATCAATCGGAACCGTTAATGTTACCTTAATCTGGAATATGTTAAAATAAGGTCACTTAAATGTGAAGAAGTCTGCCTTATATTAACCATATTCTTAATCAATTAATAACTATTATATTCTACTTTATTGAGTTGCATATAAAGATGCAGATTCACTGCATCGATACGAAATATATGGGGAGGGAAGTCGCGTAAATCGCCGATTTTCCTCAAAATAGTCCGCTGGACACGGCCATTTACATTGCTTCCCTTCTGACCTTGTCAGAACAGCCCTGCCTGCGCCGCCCACAAGCGCCCTTACCTGAGACTGACCTGACAAGCCCTTAAACCCGAGAAGCCAAGGAGTGTGCCATGTCCGTTGCAGAAAATATTTTTGACCTCTATTCCAGCCAATATGATGAACAGAGGGAAAGTGAACTTTCCCTAAGAGAATACCTCAGGGGGTGCAAAGAAGACCCGTTGATGTATGCCACCGCCGCCGAGCGAATGATCAAGGCGATTGGCGAACCGGAAATGATTGACACCTCACGTAATGAGCGGCTCGGGCGCATCTTCATGAACCGTACCCTCAAACAATATAAGGGCTTTGAAGAATTTTTCGGCATGGAGGAAACCATTGAACGCATGGTCGGTTTCTTCAAACATGCCTCTCAGGGTCTCGAAGAACGCAAACAAGTTCTCTATCTTCTTGGCCCCGTGGGTGGCGGCAAATCATCCCTTGCGGAACGGCTCAAAGAGATGATG
>JAADFR010000168.1 GCA_013152755.1 Alphaproteobacteria bacterium | reverse complement strand
CATGGTTTGAGGAACACCCGCAGGAAGCCAGAATAATCATCGGCAAAATTGTCGAAGCCGCCGCCGCCCGCGAGGCCGCGCGCAAGGCCCGGGAACTCACCCGGCGCAAGGGGGCGCTGGATATATCCTCCCTGCCCGGCAAGCTGGCCGATTGTCAGGAACGTGATCCGGCAAAATCCGAACTGTTTCTAGTGGAAGGGGACAGTGCGGGTGGTTCGGCCAAACAGGGCCGGTCGCGGAAAAATCAGGCAATTCTGCCGCTGAAAGGTAAAATCCTCAATGTGGAGCGGGCGCGGTTTGACCGGACCGTATGCTTGGCTCACAGGAAATCGGCACCCTGATCACCGCCATGGGCACCAGCATCGGGCGCGAGGATTTCAACATTGAAAAACTGCGTTATCACAAGATCATCATCATGACCGATGCGGATGTGGACGGGGCCCATATCCGGACCCTGCTATTGACCTTCTTCTTTCGTCAGATGCCGGAATTGATCGAACGGGGCCACCTGTATATCGCTCAGCCACCGCTCTATAAAATCAGCCGGGGCAAGTCGGAAGTTTACCTGAAAGACGATGCTTCTCTAGAGGACCATCTGGTTCAACAGACCTTGGATGAAATGGTTCTGCGCCTGTCGAACGGCACCCAGATTGCCGGCAATGACCTGCGGGACTTGGTGGATACGGTGCGTAAAATCAACCGGATACTGGCTCATGTGCCAAGTCGCTATAATCAGGAACTGGTGGAGGAACTGGCGCTGGCCGGAGCCTTGAATCCGGCAACCCTTGAGGATGACGCCCGGGCGACCGAGGCCATTTCAAATGCGGCGACACGCATGAATATGAAAGCGACCGAGGGCGAAGATACCTGGGCCGGGCAGATTGACGGCGAAGGTGACGGGATCACCTTCACTCAGGAAATTCGCGGTATCAAGGATGTTTATCGCATTGACAATGCCTTTATAAATTCCGCCGAGGCCCGGGCCTTGAGCGAGGTCATGGTTGACCGGCGCGATGTTTTTGCCGCCACCTCCACCATCAGCCGCAAGGATGATATTCACGATATTAACCTGCCCAGCGATCTGATGAAGCTGGTGCTGGCTTATGGCCGTAAAGGACAGTCCATTCAGCGTTATAAGGGTCTGGGTGAAATGAATCCGGAACAGCTTTGGGAAACCACGCTGGATCCCGAGGCCCGTACCCTGCTTCAGGTGAAAATTGACCATGCGGACACAGCAGACGAAATTTTCACCAAGCTCATGGGCGACGTGGTTGAACCGCGCCGGGAATTCATTCAGGACAACGCCCTCAATGTTGCTAATCTGGATGTTTGACCTTTAACTGAAGAAATCACTGTGCATAATGGCTTCTGCGGTGCCGATGTTGCAGGCCATCGGCAAGTCATAGACGATGGCAAGCCGCGTCAGGGCCTTGACATCCACATCATGAGGCATAGGGCTTAATGGATCGACAAAGAAAATCATGGCATCTAGCTTACCCTCGGCAATCATCGCACCGATTTGCTGATCCCCGCCGAGCGGTCCGCTTTTGAGCCGGGTCAGGTCGAGGTCGGGATAGGCCGCCAGTAAACGCCCGCCAGTGGTGCCGGTGGCGAACAGGGCGGCCTTGTGAAATATATCAGGATATTTTCCGACCCATTCCACCAGCGCATCTTTTTTGGCATCATGGGCAACCAGAGCAATAGAGAGATTTTTCATATACGTGATCTTTGTTGTTGAACAGATCACTTATGCCCGATCAGCAGACCCCGGTCAATTTATCTGCCTGCTGCGCTTATTTATGGTTGTCCTTGCTAAATTCTTCCTCATGAAGCCATGCGGCATGTTTCTGGGT
The DNA here is from genome assembly GCA_013152755.1 of Alphaproteobacteria bacterium. Lineage (GTDB taxonomy): Bacteria > Pseudomonadota > Alphaproteobacteria > Sphingomonadales > Emcibacteraceae > Paremcibacter. The sequence goes on along the minus strand of JAADFR010000168.1, from coordinate 12,865 downwards.
TTTCTTGGATTTGGTCCAGTCGATCAGCATTTGCGGCGCAATATCGTGAAGCTTTTTCATTTCTTCTGCGGTGGCGGTATCATAGGCCAGCTCTAAACGGTGACCATCGGGGTCCCGGAAATAGATGGACTGGAAAATGTGATGATTTGTTGGCCCGACAACCTCTATGCCATCCGCTTCCAGTTTTTCTTTTACCGCCATCATGGCGGCCTCATCTTCTACTTTAAAGGCGATATGCTGTACCCAGTCCGGCGTGTTGGGGTCAAAACCCATATCCGGAGAATTGGGGATCTCGAAAAAGGCCAGAATATTTCCCGCCCCCGCATCCATGAATAAATGCATATAGGGGTCAGGCTCGCCGGTGGAGGGCACTTTGTCCTCGGAAATGGCCAGTACAAAATCCATATCCAGATATTTCTGGTAAAATTCAACGGTTCTTTTGGCATCCATACAGCGATAGGCCACATGGTGGATTCTTTTTAATGTCATGGTCAGGGCTCCTTCATTTAAGATATAAAATGATAATAGTTTCATTTGTAACTAAAGTCAAGATGTAAAATATAGTCCCCTTCGGCTTGTCATCCTGCGGGTGATATTTTATGGTCCCCTACTTGGGGACAAGGAGAGGTAATGACGGATAGTTCCAAAGACAAGGGATCACGGAAAAAGGGGCTGACCAAAAAGTCGGCCCGTAAAAAAACATATGGTAAAAAGATAATCATTGAAGAACCCTATGTGGAGAAGAAAACCCCAAAAAAGAAAATAAGCAAAAGCCGCCGTAAAAATATTGCCAAGGTCAGCGGGGCCAAGGTGCCGCGCACCGGGTTGAGAAAATTGATTTACCGGACCATGGTTGGTCTGATCTGGGTTTTTATCCTGATGGTGCCGGTGGTGATTTATTACGCCTATGATTTGCCGAATATTTCCGATATTAAACAGAAAACAGGCCGGTCAACGGTGATGGTCATGGACCGGGACGGGGCGATGCTGGCCTCTTACGGCGATGTCTATGGGGATTGGCTGGATTATAAAGAAATTCCGCAAAATCTGGTACAGGCGGTTATCGCCACCGAGGACAGGCGGTTTTTTGATCATTTTGGGGTGGATTTCCGGGGGATACTCCGGGCCTTGATTAAAAACATCACCAGCCGCAGTGTGGCCGAGGGCGGCAGTACTATCAGCCAGCAACTGGCGAAAAATCTTTTCCTGTCCGCCGATAAAACCATCAAACGCAAGATTCAGGAATTATTGCTGGCCAACTGGCTGGAGCTTAATTTTACCAAGGAAGAAATTCTGACCTTTTACTTTAACCGGGTTTATTTTGGTGCCGGGGCATATGGTATTGATGCGGCAACGCGGACAATCTTTAACCATGGTGCGCGCAAATTATCCCTAAGCGAAGCGGCTATGCTGGCAGGGATGCTGAAGGGCCCGGCCCTCTATTCGCCCCTGCGGGATCTGGAACGGTCTTACCGCCGGATGGGGGTGGTTCTGGATAATATGGTAGAGGCCGGATATATCACGCAATCTGTGGCAGACACGGCCAAGGGACGTAATGTTGATATTGCCGATACCCAATCCGGCGGTGATGAACGTTATTTTACGGACTGGATTATTGAGAAATCTGCCGCCCTTATCGGTCAACCCACAGAGCCGATTATCATCTATACCACCCTGATGCCCCATATGCAGAACAAGGCTGATAAAGCCCTGCAACAGGTTATGGACCGGGAGGGCGCGAAATTCCATGCCGGACAGGCGGCACTGGTGTCGCTGGATATGGACGGGGCCGTTCGGGCCATGGTTGGCGGCACTGACTATACGAAAAGCCAGTTTAACCGCGCAGCGCAGGCCCGGCGGCAACCGGGATCGGCCTTTAAAATATTCATTTATCTGGCGGCGTTGGAAGCAGGCTTGACACCGGACAGCGTCATGCGGGATAGCCCGGTCATACTGGATGGGTGGGAGCCGAAAAACTATAGCGGTAAATATCGCGGCGAAGTGACCCTGCGGGAGGCCTTTGCCCTGTCCCTGAATACGGTGGCGGTCAAGCTGGCGGAACGCATCAACCGACAGAGTGTTATCGAAATGGCCCGGCGGCTGGGCCTGACCACGCCAATCATATCCGAACCGTCCCTGTCACTGGGTACGTCCGAGATTTCCCTGCTGGAACTAACCGCAGCCTATGGGGCGGTGGCAAACGGCGGGTATTTGGTGGTGCCCTACGGTATTGTGGAAATCCAAAATAGCGCCGGACAGATACTCTATCGTCATATGCCGGGGCCGCCGGTAAAGGTTCTGTCTGATCAGACTGTTATGGTCATGGATAATATGCTGCAATCGGTGGTTAACTGGGGGACGGCGCGGCAGGCGAAAATGTCCTTTTCGGTGGCGGGTAAAACCGGGACCACGCAAGATTACAAGGATGCGTTGTTTCTGGGCTACGGCCTTAACATGGTCAATGGGGTTTGGGTCGGTAATGACGATGCCAGCCCCATGAAACGGGTCACCGGCGGCGGGATGCCGGCCCGAATTTGGCGCAATTTCATGTATCGTGTGGATGTTGGCCGGGATGACGCGGTCCTGACTACGCCCAATGTGACCCCGCGTGATAAGCCAAAGCAGAAATAAGGTCTGAATTCAATAAAAGCTTAACTAACTTTGATCTTTCGGTAATAACCGGATGTTACAATTAAGCCTTCATTAACATTTGGACAGATGAATGGCTGGCGTTACTATTAATATCAAAGACATAAAAGACTATATCGGACGTGAGATCGGCACGTCAAAATGGGTTGAGATTACTCAGAGCCGGGTGACAAAATTTGCCGAGGCAACCGGTGATTTTCAATGGGTGCATGTGGATGCGGAACAGGCCAGAACGGAGCTGGCTACCGGCCGGACCATTGTCCATAATTATTTACTCCTGTCCCTTATGCCTAAATTCTTTGATCAGGTGGTGACCTTCACCGGGCTTGAATATGGCCTGAACAGGGGGGCGGAAAATATACGCTTTCTTAAACCTCTGCCAACGGGAAGCAAGGTCAGAATACGGTTGAAGCTCTCAGGGCTTCAGGAAGCCGCCAATGGGGGATGGCTGGCAAATTTTCATATTCTTATGGAAAGTGAAGATGGTCCCATCTTAAAGATGGCCCTTATTCTGTTGCTGGTGGCGGCTGAGAATACTGTCCAAAAGACCAACGTCCATCCCCTATCAACCGATCAGCATCAGGGCGCGGCCATCGGTCTTTAGCCATCGGCGAGCGGTTTTCCAGTCCGGGTATAATTTTTCCACCAATGTCCAAAAGGCCGGACCGTGGTTCATCTCTACCAGATGAGCCATCTCATGGGCCACCACATAGCGTAATATATCAGGGCGTGCCATAATCAGCCGCCATGAAAAGGACAGGGTCTTTCGGCTGGAACAGCTACCCCAACGGCTTTGGGTATCCCGTATCATGACCTTGTGAGGACGCCGCCCGAGGCGGGGTTCAAATTCTGCCACGGCCTTATTCAGGGCAAGGCGCGCCTGCTTTTTCAACCAGTTTTGCAGGCGGGTCTCAAATCCCGGTAGAGAACCGCCGACAATGATCTGATCATTTTGAATATCCACTGTGGCCGCCTTGCCCGGGGCGTGGGTGATAAGGACGGAGCGCCCGAGGTAGGGGATGCGTTCCCCTGCGGCCAGCGGAATAACCTCCGGTGCGTTGTCATATTGGTCCAATAACCAGTCATGATGTCTGTTGGCAAATTGCAGGGCTTTGCGGTCAGAAACACCGGGCGGCATGGTGAGCAGAGCGACACCACTTTTAGCCTCATAGCGCAGTTTCAGATTTCTGGCCCGGGGGTGGCGTTTTAGAATCAGGGGAAAATCACCTACATAATGGTCCGCATCAGAGGTCATCACCCCTCCCGTTCAATGATATGATCTTGCAGATCGCCCGCGTCCCGTTCGGATATGGCCCGCCCCTGTACGGAAATTCCGGCTTTGTGAACGCTGTCAGCAGTGCCGGAAATCAGGGGGTGCCATGACTTGAGGTTCTTGCCCTCACTGATCAGCCGGTAGGCACAGCTTTCCGGCAGCCACGGGAAGTCTGAGACCTGATCCGGGGACAGAATCACACAGTCCGGCACCAGTTTTTTCCGCGCGGCATAGTTCCGGCATTGACAGCTTGTCACATCCAGCAGGCGGCAAGCCACATTGGTGAAAGAAATGTCGCCGGTGTCTTCATCTTCCAGCTTATGCAGGCAACATTGACCACAGCCATCACAGAGGGACTCCCACTCATCACTGGTCATCTCATCCAGTTTTTTGACCTGCCAGAAAGGGGCGTTCTTCACCGGATAATGTCCTCTAACCGCTTTGCCATTTCATCCGGGTCGGTCCGGCTTTTAAAATGGGTAACATATTCCCCGTTCCGGTCCATCAGATAGATATAAGAGGTATGGCTGACCATATAGCTGTCCGGGTCAGCGCCCTCGGCCAGCTTTTCCTTGGCCCCATAAACCCGGTAAGCTTTTTTGACGGCTTTGATCTGTTCCATACTGCCGGTCAGACCGATCAATTTCGGGTGGAAGGCCGGGGCATATTGGGCCATGACCTCAACCGTATCCCGTTCGGGGTCTAGGGTAATGAACAGGGGCGTAATTTCGGCCAGCGTTTTTTCCGGCAACTGATCAAGGGCCGTACCCATAATTTGCAGTTCCATGGGGCAGACATCGGGGCAGTAGGTATAGCCGAAATATATCAGCATATATTTCCCCTTGAAATCCTCATTGGTCACGTTCTTGCCATGATGATCAATTAGGGAAAAGGGACCGCCGATAAGGGCCTTGGTATTTTGTGCTGCCGTAACGCTGCCTTCCCTTTTGGATGTCGGACCACTATTCCACAGGACAATGGCGAAAAGCAGGGCCAATATGGCAAGTAAGATTATAATAATTTTAGACAGCGTCATGGCAATTTCCTGCGGGATTGTAATAATATCTTTGTTGTTCGGCGAATTGTCCCTATATATAGAGGGCACAGGGCAATAATGCGACTTAAAAACTGGAGTTTTGAATGCGGTTTGGCAAATTTTTTGGCATTTTACTGATTGTTTCTTCACTGACGCTGGTCGGCGGGATGTTCTCTGCACAGGCACAGAGTTATTCAGCGTCTTACAAGTTCCTGAAAGCAATCAAGAAGATGAATTACCGGGATATTAAAATCGCCATTGAAAAAGGCGTTAATGTGAATGCCCGTGATTATGATGACCAGACTACGCCCCTGATCATTGCCGTAAAGAAGAAAGAAGCTCCGCTGGTTAAATATCTTCTGGCCAGTGGTGCCAAGCCGAACTTATATGGCAAGGATGGTAAAACACCCTTAGTGATTGCGGCTGGTTTGGGGGATAAGACATTGGCTGCTTTGTTAATAGGCGCCAAGGCTGATCTGGACCTGGCCGATAAGAATGGCACGACACCTTTGATTGCGGCGGTCCTTGCCCGCAAAGGTCAGGTCGTGAAGTTACTGCTTGATGCCGGGGCTGATTATACTTTGGAAGATTATTCCGGTCGGTCCCCCCTGCAACATGCCAAGGATAATCGCCGCCGCCGTTTGGTTAAGATATTGGAAGAAGCCGGGGCAAGCTAGATACGTGTTCTAGCCAAATTTTTTATCAATAATAAAACCCTGATACATATGAATGCCGACGGCCTGTCCAAATTTCAAGGCGGATTCCGTATCGCAGTGGCTGAGAATAATTCGTGTACTGCCATGGCTTTTAATGGCAGATATAATTTTTTGCTCCTGAGGGCCGCCGAGCAGACGTTTATAATCTGAATTCCAGTGTATTTTGAGGAAATCCACGGCCAGCAGATCCCGGTCCATAACGGTCAGGGACTGAACGTCCATGGCATCAAGGCTGATACGGCAGCCAAGGCTGGTAAGTTTTTCCTGAGCATCATAATATTTCTGAATATCGGACAGAACATCGAACAGGGCCATTTCCAAAATTAACGGCTGATCGTTTTGCATTTTAAATTCGGACATGAACTTATCGAACTCGGGGGCAAAAATACTTTCCACATTGATGTTAATGCTGATGACCTGATTGCGTGGCAGACTGGTTTGGGGCAGGGCCTGCATCAACTTCATGTCAAAGGTTCGGGTCAGTCTTTGAAATAACCATTTGTCCGCCGCGATGTCATAGGTCGGCAGCAGTTTCCGTTTGATGTCCGCCACCGCGATATAATGTTCAACAAAAATAGGCTGTGCCGTGGCTTCGCCGACAATGACATAGGCAGTTTGATCGGCCATCATCTGAAATATTTCCATATTAACCAGATTGCGTTCCAGCTGATCAAGCTGGATTGGGCCCATGGGGTTTCGCATTTTTTTCGGGGCGATGGGGTCGTAAAGGGGCCTTGTTTCTTCTGTGGGTGCAGCGGGTGCTATTGTTTCCTCAACATCATCCAGTTTTACACTCAGGCTGGAGATCATGGCCTTTAAACTGGGCGTGGAAGCATCGCTTTCTTCGGCAGGAGTTTTCAGCTCCGCCGCCATGTCCATAAAGCGGTCCATGTCTTTTTTAAGGTCATACCAGTCGCAAAGTTCGTCATCCCGTCCTGCTTCAATATATTCTTTTAACAATGGGCTGTCCTCAACCACGCGCCGGGCGGTCAGGAACGCCGTATCGAGTTCGGTCAGGGTGCTTCCTTTGCATATAAAGACGACATCAAAATAATTGGTCCAGAAAAGCTGACCATTTTTGTGATGAACCAGTTTGTTAAAGGCCGTGGCAATGGCGCGCCTGTGATAGGGTTGCTTATGCTCTCTTTCCAGAAGGGAAAAATTCATATGGATAGCGCGATACCCCTTCGGATGCCGCTTGATGGTCTGCAAAAAGGACAGAAGGTCATCCACTTGGCAGGGCGGGGCTGAACTTTCCATATGAGCAGTATTTTCCATGGGACGCATAACTTTAATCACTATAAAAACATATAAAATAATCTGAAACCATACTTGTCTCAGAAACCGTTGGTATCATACTTCTAATTTGGTTAAAAATTGGTTCGTATTTACATTCTATGTAACCACCATGCCTTTTCATTGATGGAATAGAAGGGTCGATAGTGTAATACGGCCTTTTCTTTGGCCACATAGGGGATTTGATTGTCCAGTACGAGGCGCGCGCCTTTAAAGAAAACCACCAAAACCGCATGGGGCACATCAAGGTTGGTATCCTGTACCACAACAATGCGCATTTGATCCGCCTCAAAGCCCAACCGTTTCAGAGACATATATTTGGCAATGGCGTAATCCTCGCAATCCCCGTCTTTTTTAAAGAATTGGTGCAGGGTTTCCCAATAATCAGGAACGCCCCAGTTGATAATATCGGTAATATAGGGGGCCTTGTTCATATAGCTGTTGATTTCGGCGATCTGCCGATCCGCCGGCTTGTCTTTTAGAAAGCTCAGCAGATCTTCCCAGTCCGTGCGGTAACATTTTTGCGCCGGGGTTTTACGGCATGTTTCTTTGGCTTCCGGTTTCTTTTTAAGGTTTGCGCGGTGCCGGGCCAGCATGCCGTTCCATTTTTTAAAGGCAATAAGTTGTCGGCTCATGGTTTCATGGGAGCCAAAAAGGCCGGATTTATCGGTTTTCTTTGACAAAGCAACAGCATTCAGAGGCAGGATAAATATCAGACACAGGCACAGGGCGGCGATACCTAGGTTATTGGTAAAACCCGTTCGTGCGGTCTTTTTAAGTCTTGGGGCAAACATAGTTAATAATTTAAGCCTTATATGATTTTTAAGAGTTTACGGCGTAACTATATACGGGGTAAGGTTACTTAAATCTTAAAGAGAGTAGCAGGAATATGAATTTACGACCTAATATTGGCGGTGTTATCCTGACGGTGACGGTTATTGTCGGCGCGGGCATAGCTTTGTTTCTGGCTTTAAGGTTTGCTCAGTCTGAGGCAGACCGGGACAGCCTGATCTGGCAACGTCAAATGTCGGTCGTCATCAACAGCCGGGAAGTGGCGGTGGAAGAATGGCTCGGGGAGCAGAAAAAAACCATCGGACGCCTGGCGGAAAACCCTAATTTAAGAATTTATCTGGCCAATGTAGAGGCCGCAGGAACCACGCAGGACGAAGACAGCCAGGCACAGGGGGCCTATCTGGAAAATCTGATGAAGGCGGTGGCTCAGCAAAATGGTTATGCGCCGCCTGTGAATCAGGATTTTCGGGTCAAGGCCAATTTAGCCCGGCCTGAGATTTCCGGACTTGCCCTGACCAACCCGCAGGGTCAGCTCATTGTATCCACGCCGGCCATGCCATCGGTAATCCGCAGTGTTGCCAATTTTCTGGAACGCGGTGCCAGCAGTGATGTGATCATTCACGGCCCCTATATGTCTGACCACGGCGGGGCGGTCATTGCCTTTGTCGCGCCGATTTTCGGGGTTCAGGACGATAATGACAGCCCGCCCATTGGCTTTGCCGTGGGCATCAAGCTGGTGCCCGATGAATTATATGAGAAGCTTGTCCAGCCGGGGGAAGCAACCATGACCGGGAAAAATTATCTGGTGCGCAAGAATGGGACGGCCATCGAATATCTGTCGCCGCTCAGAACACGTAACGGCGATGAAGCGGCCCCGCTTATGGTCAGCCTTGACGGCGGGAATGGCGCCCTTGCCGCCGCCTATGCCATTGAAACCGCCGGGGAGACGACCGGTGGCTTTGCGGAACGGGTTAATTATGACGGGTCGCGGGTTCTGGTCACAGGCCGCAAGATCAAAGATACGAATTGGGTTATCGTGCGCACGGTGGATTCGGCAGAAGTCCTGAGCGCCATCCTGACCCGCAAGAAAACCATTCTCTGGATAGCGGGCCTGACCATTCTGGCGGTGAGTATTTCCATATTGCTTATCTGGCGTCACGGGGTATCGGTGCGCCTGACAAGGGCGGGCGAACAGCAAAGACTATTGACCCGCCGTTATGAAAAACTCAGCCACTTCCTACAGATTGTAACCGATAGTCAGCCCACCGCCATCGCCGCCGTAGATGAGAAGGGGCGCTATACGTTCACCAATGTGCAGGCCATGAAGGGCATAGATGTGGACCGGGATAAAGTCATTGGTCAACCGGCGGCACAGCTTCACGGCAAGCTCACCTCCCCGCAGATGGAGGCTCATTATGTGCGGGTGCTGGAAACCGCAGAGCCGTTTTCTATTGTGGAACGTTTGCCGGACAGTGCGGTAACCATAAAGTCTGATTATATCCCCCTGACCGTTGAGGCGGTGCGGGGGGTTCTTATGGTGACCGAGGATATTTCCGATCTTATCCGCGAACGGGAGCTGAAAGAGCAAGCCCTGAAAAATCTGGTTAGCACCCTGACCATGGTTATCGACAGCCGCGACCCCTATAGCGCGCGCCATTCAGAGCGGGTGGCTATGGTGGCAGAGGCCATCGCCCGGGAAATGGATGTGGATGAGGTCACCCGTAATACGGCCACCATCGCCGGGGCCTTGATGAATCTGGGTAAAATACTGGTGCCACGGGAGCTGCTCACCCGGCCCAAAGGCCTGTCAGACGAGGAGCTTGAAACCATCCGGGGCAGTATTATGAAAACCGCAGATATGCTGGAAACCGTGGAATTTGAGGGGCCGGTGGTTAAAACGCTGCGCCAGATCAGGGCCCATTGGGACGGGTCCGGTACGCCGGAAGGGCTGAAAGGCCATGACATTTTGCTGTCTGCGCGTATTGTGGCGGTGGCCAATGCCTTTGTTGGCATGTGCAGCGCCCGCGCCCATCGACCCGGTATGGATATGGAAGAAGCGGTATTTTTAATTCTTAATGATGCCGAGAGGATTTATGACCGCCGCCCCGTTGCCGCCCTGATGAATTATATTGAAAATAAGGATGGTCTGGATCAATGGAAGGAATTTGGTATTCCTTTAAATATTGACGACGCATAAAAAAAAGGCTCTGCCAGTTACGGCAGAGCCTAGTATTAAGTACTTATCAGGGCTAAAGTACTCAGGGTATTTCCCTGAAAAGGATATTTAAAACAGGCTGGTAACCTTATTTCCGCTTCTGCGCGGTTCAGTCTTTCCAGCTTTTCATGATTTCTGCACGGCGTTGGATCATTCCGTTTGCCACATAAATGCATAAACCACCGATTAAAACAGTTACGATCATAAAGGTTGCGGGGAGAAGTAAATCATGCCCTGCAAACATGATGGACGCCAATAAAAGTAATGAGACGATGCCACATGCTATGAACGTAATTGTATTAGCCATTTTTTATCCTTTTCAATTACCCGAGTAATATAACAGCCCTATAAAACTGCTAACCTTGATATAAGTCAAATTATTGCAGGTTTCAACAATATTCTGACTTCTGATCAAAGAGGCTAAGAATGGTGTGTTTTTACAGGTCTTCCCGGTAAAAAATATGGCTGCCCACCTGAAGTGTCGGTTGCAGGTGCTTGGCCCATCCGGGGCGGACATATTTGGCGTGATAATGGGTGGAGCGGGCCGTTACGTCACTGGAGGCATTTTTCAATGTGCCGCCCGCAACCCGGCGCGCCACATTCCAGGCTGCCTTTTCATAGGGGTTATCCGATAGACCGTCACAGGCAAAGGAGAACTGGCATTGATTACGGCGTTTTTCATTCTGAAAGACCACGCCGCAGATATTATCAGGATAGCGGCGGTCCTTGACCCGGTTCAGAATAACATAGGCCACGGCCACTTGGCCCTCAAAGGGCTCGCTCCGGGCCTCAAAATAGACGGCTTGCGCCAGGCATTTGAAGGATTCTGCCGAAACATTGCTGGGCAACTGGGTTAACAGAACGTCGATGTCTTCGTCATAGACACTCGCCGGTCCATTGGCCAGCAGGCTGGCATTCAGCGCGCTGTCCGGTTGAATAGAGGCCTCGACCTCTGTTTGTGGCAAAAGGTACAAACCCAGAAGAAAAACAAATACGACAACGGGCACAATCTTTATAACGAGCTTATAATCTTTCATAAGTCACGCTCCTGTTTTTACCGGTATAGCCTTGCCGGCTGGTGTATTCTGCTGAAATTTGATTCAACAGAAATGTTTCGACAGATACAAACTATCGAAACCCTCTTGCGACTTGGTGCTTTGCGCACTTATTATTATGAAAATCCAACCGGGGCATTTTCTGGCCCAGTACCGGGTAAGCCTTCCCGGATTTATTGCAAACTTATCAAGCGATTTAGTTGTTGCAACGCAGCATATTCTACGATTCGGAGCGATTTATATCAAATTTTAGCTATTTGTCAACAGATTGTCAATGTTTCGTTAACCTTTTTGTTACCGATGGGTAACGTGGAAAAGCGCGTGCAATCAATATTCTTTCAGGCTATTCTATGGGCCATGAAGAAAAAGACGATTAAACTCAATCCGTTACAACGCCGCACATTGGCCCTGTTTCAACTGCTGGCTCGCAGCCCGGAAAGCGCCACTTTAAATGAGGCAACGGGCGAGATTACGGTGGCTTATCTGCCGGAAGTGCATGGGAATCACGTTCACATCGGCAAATTCACCCTGTCCGCCCAAGAGGCCAGCGGTTTCGCCAATGAGGCCGTCTGGGGGGCTTTGGCGCGCAAGGGCATGATCATTTCCGGCTTTCCTTTTCAGGCCACCTTGACCCGGGCCGGGCTGGATTATGACACGGGTTACGGCGATCAGTTTGAGCTTTCAGATCATTAGGAGAGAAAAATGACATCAGGATTTATCAGAAAAACAGCTATGGCGCTTAGCATGACGTTGGTCATGGCCGCCGGGACCACGGGTGTGGCACAGGCAAAATCAATGGATGAGGTGCTGGCGGGGGATCATCGTTCAGCAAAAAACAAGGCGCGGGATGTATATCGTCACCCTAAGGAAACGTTAGAATTTTTTGGCCTGAAACCGGATCTGACCGTGGTTGAAATCTGGCCCGGCGGCGGTGGCTGGTATCAGGAAATACTGGCCCCCTACCTCCACGATACGGGTGTTTATTACAGCGCCCTCAATAACCCTTCGGCGACAGAGGGCTATTATTTCAAGAGCAAGCAGAAAGTTATGGCGCGTCTGAACAGCAATGACGACCTGTATGGCAAGGTGATTATCACCGAACTGACCGCGCCAAAAAAGACCGATATTGCTCCGGCGGGGTCTGTGGATATGGTTTTGTCCTTCCGTAATTTCCATAACTGGCAAATGGGCGGGGTGGAAAAAGATGTGCTGGCCGCCATATATAAGGCCCTGAAACCGGGTGGTATTTTCGGTATGACCGATCACCGCAGTGAAGAGACAAACGGCAAGGACGGTTATATCAAGCCATCATATTTAAAGGCGGCAGCGGCGGATGCGGGCTTTGTCCTTGTGGCCACCAGCGAGGTCAACGCCAATCCGAAAGACGGTCACCATCATGCCAAAGGTGTCTGGACCCTGCCGCCCACATTGGCCGGGGACAAGGCGGATCACGATAAAATGCGTGCCATAGGCGAAAGCGACCGCCTGACCTATAAATTTATGAAGCCAAAAAAATAGGGTTTGGGGAATAGATCGGGTTGGAAGGATATATAGGGCCTTTTGACCCTCAATTTCTTAGATGATTTCGGTGATAAGTAAATTATATTCCCCGCTGCAAATCGTATTTTATCGAGGACATTTCTAGGGATGACTGGTTTGCCGTTGACTTTCTAGTATAATTTTGATTCTTTAGAGGGATGATATTCAGAATCCCTCTCATGGCATTGATCACGCTTGGCCTGCTCGCTGGTTGTGCGACCACGCCGCCGAGCAATATTAATGACAGCTGTGCGATCTTTAAGGAGAAAAGCGGCTGGTACAAAGCCATGCGCC
>JAADFR010000167.1 GCA_013152755.1 Alphaproteobacteria bacterium | reverse complement strand
AAAAATATTTATGAGGAAAAGACCTATGAAATACCAAAAACATCTTATCACCGCCCTCCTGTCCAGTGCCGCAATTCTGCCCGCCGCCCAGGCCGAGGACAGCATGCAGGAAGTCGTGGTTTCCGCCACCCGTTACGAGCGGCCACTATCTCAAATCGGCAGCAGCGTATCCGTGATAACCGCCGACGATCTGGAAAAATCACAGACCGTGTTTATTCAGGACATCCTGCAAAATGTTCCCGGACTGAGCCTGAACCAGAATGGCTCCTTTGGGGGTGTCTCATCCCTTCGAATTCGCGGCGCAGCAACCGCTCAGACTGTGGTCCTGATCGACGGGGTGCAGATCAATGATGTTTCCGCCCCCGGCGGCGGCTTTAACTTTGCCAATCTTGACCCGGGCGGCATCGAGCGAATAGAGGTGCTGCGCGGCCCACAATCCATTATGTACGGCTCTGACGCCATAGGTGGGGTGGTTAATATCATCACCCCCACCGGCGAAGAAGGATTAGGTGGCAGTCTTTTTGCTGAGACAGGTTCCTATAAAACATTCCGGGCGGGCGGGCATATTGCGGGCGGTAACGACAAGCTTAATTTCAGCCTGTCGGGCAGTGGCATCACCACGGACGGCATATCAAAAGCCGACGAGAATAACGGCAACAGCGAAGCAGACGGCTACCGCAATATTTCCCTGCATGGTAAAGTAACCGGAAAATTATCCGAAAATCATAGCTTGGCAATAATCAGCCGTTATGTTGACACCCGAAGTGAGGTTGATGGTTTTGGGCCTGTTGACGGCGATAATGTAGACTTTAGCAAAGAATTTCTGATTGCCGGGCGCGGTTTCTTCAATTATCTGGACGGCGCATTGCAAAATACTTTGTCCGTGGAATATTCCAAAATAGACCGCCGCAGTGAAGCCGGAGGGGCGCCCAATCCCTTTGGCAACTTTGGCGGGGAACGTTTCAACCTTGACTATTTCGGCCATTATACTGTGAATGATGATTTCGGCATTTCCTTTGGTCTGCAACATGAAGAAACCAAAGCTGAAAGCACATCACCAAAAAAATTCAACATTGACAGTGTTTTTTCCGAGCTCAGCTGGCAAGGCGTGGAAGGGCTGACCCTGACGGCGGGGCTGCGCTATGACGACCATAACCAATATGGCGGCACCACGACACCACGCCTGACCGCCGCCTATTATTTGGCCGATAGCGGTACCAAAATCTTTGCCAACTGGGGCGAAGGCTTCAAAGCGCCCAGTATCTTTCAGCTGACTTATATTTGTGGATTTTGCGGGCTGACGGCACCAAACGCCGACCTGAAACCGGAAGAGTCCAATGGTTGGGAAGTAGGCTTTGAACAGGCTCTCTGGGAAAATAGAATTCAACTGGGCGCTACCTATTTCGATCAGAAAATCAAGAATTTGATTGATTTTGATTTCTCGGTCGGTTTTGGCAATATTAATAATGTGCGCACCAAGGGAATTGAACTGTCTCTTGAGGCTGAACTTACTGACGGCCTGATCGTGCGCGGCAATTACACCTATACCGATGCCAAGGATAAAGGCTCCAATATTATATTGGTACGGGTGCCGAAAAATGCCGCTTTCGCCGAGGTTCAGTGGCAGGTTGTTCCGGAATTTAATGTGGCTTTCAGCATGACTTATAACGGAAAGGAAACTGATAGATTCTCCCCCGGCACAGATGGCTGGACCCGCTTTGACCTGAAAGCATCCTATGAATTCAGCGACGGAATAGAGGTTTATGGCCGGGTTGATAACCTGTTTGACAAAGAATATCAGCAGATTTTCGGTTACGGCACCCCGGACCGCTCATTCTATGCCGGTGTCAGAGGCAAATTCTAGTCCGACTTTTTTGTAGTGGCGGGGGTCGTCCTCGCCACTGCTATAACATCGTCAGAAAAGAAACTGCCGCATCCAGCTCGGCCTTCATATTGTCATGACGGATTTTGGCTTCGTCATCCCTGCCCCATTGGTCAATCTGATATTGCTCATCCAGAATAGCCGCTCGCCAGGCCTGCGCCCCGTCAATATTGCCCCCCAACACATTCAGGGCCACCGAAACCGAACCACACAGGGTGGTGATATTGTAAAAAGCCGCCAACCGGAAGCTGTCAATATCCTGTAGGATAGTCCCGACTTTAGCCAATCCCGCCTTGTCCTGCGCCACATGCAGTATCCCTGTTGTAACCGTCAGGTGAACCTCATGCGTATCCACTAGCCAATCCAGAAGCGGTTGCCATTCCGTAGCCTGCAAAGCTGCCAGATCAGCCGGAGATTCCGCCCGGTAACAGAGCAAATCCGTATCCGCATAATTGACCAGTTCAGAAATCAGGTCATCCCGGCGCGTCTCCACCCGGTCAATGGCCGTATTCAATAGCTTGGCCATCAACATACTGTCCGGCGCAACCTTATCCTCTTGCGCGTTCCATTCCTGACAAATGGCCTCTGCCAGCGCTTTCGTCGGGCTGATAGCGGGTCTTTTTTCCGGCGTTTTAACCAAGCGCCCGTCAAGTTCCACCGTAAAGCCACTGTCCTGCGGCACCACGTCTGCGCGCTTATAAAACCGTTTCATCAAGAATCTTTCTGAGGTGGGAAATATGGTCAATCATATGGTCGGCCCCGGCCTGCATTAGCTTTTCCGGCTCATGATAGCCCCATGTCACGCCCACGGCCCGCACCTTTGCGGCCTGTGCCATATGGATGTCATAGGTGGTATCACCGATCATAAAGGTATTTTCCGCCATGGCCCCAACATCCTGCATGGCGTTCAGCAACATGGATGGATGGGGCTTCCCCGGCCCGTCATCAGCGGTATTCAGGGTCAGGAAATAATCGCTCAAGCCATGATTTTTCAGGGTGATCTCCAACCCGCGCCGGGATTTTCCCGTGGCTATGCCGAGCAGATACCCCGCCTCGCTCAGGCTTTCAATGACCTCTTTCACCCCGTCAAAGAGTGGCTCCGGCACATCATCCAACTTGCGCAATTCCTGAAAGCGAGCAACGAAGGCATCCTTGAGGGCAAGGTGGGTTGCTTCACTTTCACCGGGATGACAGATTCCAATAGCCTCCATAAGGGAAAGACCGACAATCTGACGGATGGCCTCATCCCCCGGATAGGCCGTATCACAGACCCGGCAAGCCGACTGCATGGCGTCAATGATCAAATGTTGACCATCCACCAAAGTCCCGTCACAATCAAACACAATAAGTTTCATCTATACTCCCATATGCCACAGCGTGACGAACATCATCACCGCCGTCGGATAAAAGGTCACCGCAAAACCAAAGGCCCGGGACAGGGCGTTTTGATGATAGCCGACCCAGAAGCTGACCCGGCCCACGATGAACAGGCTGACCAGAATGGGAATGATCTTCATATCCCCGCTGTCCGCCGTAGCCGCATAGGCCAAATGAACGATGATCATCAGGACAAGCTGTTCCATGGTGTTCTGGATATAGCGCAGGTTTATGGTGATCGCCTTGGGCAGCCCGTCAGTCTGTCCTTCAATGGCCTGATCAGAGAAAAACCGTTGCCCCGCCACCGCCATGATCCCGAACAATAGCATCAAGGCCGCGTAAATTTCGCTTTTCAGCACATAGGCCAGCCGGTCGCCGGTGGTCACCCACAGGGGCAGGCCAATATCGATAAAGCCATAACCCATACCAACCCAGACAACAGAAAATACCGCCCCGGCAATCATACCGATGCGCACATCCTTTTGTTTCTGGTTCAATTGGATCATTACGCCTCATCCTCCGCAAAGGGATTGCTCTTGTCCTGCTTGTCAAAGCCGAACATGTCCCAACTTTCCTTCATATGACGCGGCAGGTCCGCCGTCACATTAAGCAAGCCGCCGTCCGGGTGATCTATTTCAATGCTGCGCGCATGCAGGTGCAATTTCTTACTGACTGCCCCGTCCAGAAAGGCCGCCTTGCCGCCGTATTTACCGTCCCCCACAATTGGCGTGTCCAGTACCGTGGCATGGACCCGTATCTGATGGGTGCGGCCCGTCACCGGCTTAAAAGCGACCCAGCTTGTAGACCTGAGCGCGCTATCCATCACATAAAAGTCCGTCACCGCCTTCTTGCCCTTGTCGGCCACCATCATGCGCTCGCCCCGGGTGCCCGGTTCCTTGTCCAGCGGGGCATTAACGGTGCCCTCGGTCCGTTCCGGCCTGCCCATCACTAAAGCCCAATAGATTTTGGATGTGCGCCGGTTGCGGAATGATTCTGTCAGGCTCTTTGCCGCCGCGCTGCTCCGGGCAATCACCAGAACCCCGCTGGTATCCTTGTCCAGCCGATGAACCAGCTTTGGCCGTTCCGGGTTATCGCCCTGAAGACAGTCCAACAGCCCGTCAATATGGCGCGTCGTCTTGCTGCCGCCCTGTACCGCAAGGCCGGGGGGCTTATTGAGGACAATCACGCTGTTATCCTGATAAATCACCATATCCCGCATGAGGCGGCTGTCTTCATCGCTGTGTTTTTTCTGAAGCTTGGGGGCGCGGGTCTTGCCCGCATTGGGGTTGTCTCCAATGGGAGGCACGCGAATTTCCATGCCCTCTGCCACCCGAAAGCCGGCTTTGATCCGCTTGCCATCAGCCCGCACCTGTCCGGTACGCATCAGCTTTGACAGACGGCCAAAGCTTAAATCCGGGAATTTCTGTTTGAACCATTTATCAATACGCCAGCCATCCTCGAACGGCTGAATCTTATGGTGGGTCACGCCCATCACTGTCTCCTTATGTCAGGGGATGGTAGTACGCCAAATAGCGCCCGGCGTAAAGCCCCAAGAACAGAGCCGCAACCCCCAATATGAGCGACGAGACCGCATAGGTGCCTGCCAGGGCGATCTCATCCCGCTCCAGCATCAGCCCCACCTCCAGAGAGAAGGCGGAAAAAGTGGTAAAACCACCCAAAACCCCAATGACCAAAAACCCCTGCCAGTGATGGGACAGGCTATATCGGGCGGCCAGTAAGGTCACCACCACGCCAATGATGAAAGAACCAAGGATATTAACCGTCAAAGTGCCCCAGGGAAAGCCAGGCCCCATGAGCCTGAACATCATTTTACCCACCAGAAAACGGCCCGTAGCCCCCAGGGCACCGCCCATTGCCACGGCTAAAATCATTTTAAACATATGCCCTCCCGGTGCCATAACGCCAAATTATCATCTTGCACAGCATACGACAAAATGGCATGATTGCGCAAATCTTTAAAGTTGGATAACAAATGTTCTTACTGGCCTTTTTTCTGAAAAAACTGATCCGCGAGGGTACACTTCATGTCATTGATGCCTCTGGCACCAAACATAGCTTTGTCGGTACGCCGACGCCTGAGATCACCATTCGCCTTCATGACAACAGTGTTCCCCGGAAGCTGTTTTTAAAACCGGACCTGAAGGCCGGGGAATGTTATATGGATGGCAGCCTGACCGTTGAAGAGGGCAAGGATATATATGACTTCCTCTATATGATCACCAAAAATATGGAATGGCGCAAGGGCAACCCCATGCATCTGACCGGCGGTGATCCCTATAGCCGTTTTAAAAGCTGGATCGCGCAGATTAATCCGACAGGGCGTTCACAAAAAAATGTGGCCCATCATTATGACCTGTCGGGCAAGCTTTATGATATGTTTCTGGACCCGGACCGGCAATATAGCTGTGCCTATTACAGATCAGCGGAGGATACGCTGGAACAGGCGCAGGAGAATAAGAAAAACCTTATTGCCACCAAACTTTTGCTGGAAGACCATCATGAGGTATTGGACATCGGTTGTGGTTGGGGCGGATTGGCCCTGCATCTGAATAAAATCTCCGGCGCCAGTGTCACCGGCGTGACACTCAGTCAGGAACAATATGACATTGCCCGCAAACGGGCCAAAGACGGTAATGTTTCTGACAAAGTTCGCTTCAATTTTCAGGATTACCGGGATGTGACCCAAAAATTTGACCGTGTCGTCTCCGTAGGCATGTTTGAGCATGTGGGACGGCGGCAATATCAGACTTATTTTGACAAGGTCTATGACTGCCTGAATGATGACGGTGTCGCCCTAATTCACACCATAGGGCGCGCCGATGGTAAAGGCTCCACCGACCCCTGGACCATTAAATATATCTTTCCCGGCGGCTATGCGCCTAGCCTGTCGGAAATCGCCCCGATCATTGAGAAAGCCGGGCTTTATATTACCGATATGGAAGTCTGGCGGTTACATTATGCCAAAACCCTAAAAGAATGGCGTGCGCGGGTTTATAAGAACAAAGCAGCCATTATCGACCTTTATGACGAACGGTTTTTCCGCATGTGGGATTTTTATCTGGCCAGCGCGGAAGCATCCTTTCGTAATCTGGGCCATGTGGTTTTCCAGTTCCAACTGGCTAAAAAAGTGGGGACTGTACCCCTCACCCGGGATTATCTCTTTAAAAACTGAGTATTTAATATGTCCGTCCCCATGTATCTCCACCCCGGCACCTATGTAGACAATGATGCGGGCAATATCATCGCCTATGCCCATGAAACCTGCAAGGGCATCACAGGTGATATGGACAAGGCTATTGCCCTCTATTACCGGATCCGGGACGATTTTACCTATACCCCCTATATTGATTACACCAACCCGGATGTTTTCAAGGCAAGCTGGACTTTGGATCAAGAGGTCGGTTTTTGCATCTCCAAGGCCGCGATTCTTGCCGCCTGCGCCCGGGTTCACGGCATCCCCGCCCGGTTGGGCTTTGCCGATGTGAAAAACCATATTACCACGGAACGGCTCAAAAAATTTATTGGTGGCGACATCATGCCCTGGCATGCTTATGCGGAGCTGTTCCTGAACCGGAAATGGGTCAAGGCCACCCCGGCCTTTAATCTGGCACTCTGTGAGAAATTCAGGCTCAAACCGCTGGAATTTGATGGCCGGGAAGATTCAATCTTTCATCCCTTTACCAAGGATGGTGAGAAACATATGGAATATATCCGCGACCTTGGTCGTTATGCCGATGTGCCCTTGGACCGAATTATGGCCAGCTTCCGCGCCCTGAATCCAACCATCCTCATATCAGACTTCCTGAAAGGCGATTTCGCCAAAGAAGGCGCCCAGGAGGCCGTGGGGTAACTGGTCATATTAATCTACATAATCTAATTCATTTCCCTGTTTAATGACTTATTAAACGTCGACTGCTAAAATGTTTGGGTATTCAAATAACAAACACTTAATAAATAAGAACTAGGCGTAATATGTGGAAACTCTATGGTTTTGGACTGTGGCTATTATTGCTACTTGCGATATCAGGCACCATGTTATTACCGTCCAATGCCGAAGAAAATTCTGGCAAAGCGACCTCATCGCCCCTAACACTGGATATTCTTTCTTCAATCAGAGAACAGGTTAATGCCGAGCCAAAGCGAGCTTTGGAAAAAATTCGGACTATCCTTGATCAAAAGCCCTCATCCCTTTCTCTACAGAAAAAGATAGAATTGGCAGGCTACCAATCCGGCGCATATGAAAGATTAGGAAATTTTAAAAAAGGTCTGGAGGTCGGGCTGGCAGCTCTCGACCTCGCCAATAAAAACAAGGTTAATAACCATATCGTTGCCTATATTCATAATGTTATTGGTAAAAATCAGGAAGGGATGGGGCAAATGTCCCAGTCCATGCAGTCCTACAAAAAAGCCTATAAAGATTTTCAGATCTCAAACGACCCCCGTGGCATGGCATCCGCCAAGTTAAATCTGGCCGGCCTTTTCGTGGGAACCAAATTATTCAATGACGCGATTAGGGAATATGAAAAGGCTCTGTCGCTTCTGGACCCTGAAAGTGACAGATTCCTATATACAAGAACGCTAAATAATCTTGGGTTCACCCATATCGAAAATGGTGCCGCCGAAAAGGCCTTTGAATATCTTAAACTTGCCCGGGATTTATCCCAGAAGATGGGAAATAAGCTCGTCATCGCCTATACTTATGAAAATTCAGGAGAAGCCTATTATCATACCGGCCAATATGATAAATCAAAAGAATACCTCCTGTTTGCCCTTCAAATTGCCGAGACAGATGGCATCGAACCTCTAATCACCGGAATTTACTATTATCTGGGTCTGATTGAATTTGCCCAGAAAGAATTTGCCACGTCAGAGAAACATGCGTCCAAGGCCCTTAAAATGGCTTTGAAAAATGATGATGTCGGCAAGCTTCCCGGTCTCTATAACCTTCTGTCCAATCAAGCACGCCAAAAGAAAGACTATAAAACTGCTTTGGAGTATCAGGATTTAAAACAGAAATATGAGGATATAGTCACCAATAAAAATATTGTGACGGCTCTTTCACTTCTGGAAACAGAATTTCAGCTGAAGGAACGTCAGCAAGAAATAACCCTGCTCCAACGGGATAATCAAATTCAAAAACTGTCCCTTCAAAAGGAAAAAGGTTTCCGTTATCTGGGCGGCGGGTTGGTGGTTATTCTGTTTTTGAGCGTCGGATTTCTGCTCTATATTCTGCATATAAAATCACAGACAACAAAACTTGCCATCGCCCGGGAAGAAGATTTGATGGAATCAAAACTGGCGGCGGAAGCGGCCAATCGGGCGAAGTCTGAATTTCTATCCTATATGAGCCATGAACTGCGCACCCCGTTAAATGCCGTTATCGGTTTTTCTGAAACCCTGCGCCTGCCAGTTTTTGGCAGCTTGACCGAAAAACAAACCGAATTTGTCGATTACATCCATGAAAGCGGCACATTACTGCTCAAATTAATTAATGACTTGCTCCATCTGTCCAAGATTGAATCCGGGGCTGTTGACCTTGATTTAAAACAGCATGACATGTCCGAAATTATCCTGAATGTGATCCCTATGGTTCAACATATTCTGGACAAACGGCAAATACAACTTCACGAAGAAAATATACAGAAGAACCTAAGTCCGGTCATTGTTGATAATATTCGCATAGATCAAATTTTGGTTAACCTGATCTCCAACGCCGTCAAATATGGCCACCGTGAGGGCAATATCTGGCTATCGTTAAAAGAGATAAAAAACGGCCTGCGGATCAGCGTGCGCGACGATGGCATCGGCATTGCAGAGGAACAGTTTGAAAATGTATTCACCCCCTTTAACCGGGCCGGGATGGAGCTTTCAGGCATTGAAGGCACCGGGGCGGGCCTGTCAATTGTCAAGGCATTGGTCGAAGCCATGGGCGGCACCATCGGCTTTGAAAGCAAGCTCGACAAAGGCACAACCTTCTGGATCGACATACCCGTTGTTGGTGAGTAACAACATATGATTACATTAACTCTGCCCGCAATTTCGCCCAATAGTCCAGCCGTTTTTTGATCTCACGCTCAAAACCCCGCTCAAACGGGCGGTAAAATTCTTCACGCTCCAGATCATCAGGGAAATAATTTTGGCCGGAGAAGCCGTGTTCCGTGTCATGGTCATAGGCATAACCCTTGCCATACCCCATATCCTTCATCATTCCAGTCGGCGCGTTCAGGATATGCATGGGCGGGTTCAGCGACCCGGTATCCTTCGCCCGTTTCCCCGCCGCCTTATAAGCTTTATAGGCAGCATTGGATTTTGGCGCTGTGCCCAGATAAATCACCGCCTGTGCCACATGCAGATCACCCTCCGGCGAGCCAAGAAATTCATAAGCCTGTTTGGCAGCCAATGTCTGAACAAGGGCGTTTGGGTCCGCAAGGCCAATATCCTCAGCGGCAAAGCGCACAAGGCGGCGCAGGATATAAAGCGGGTCTTCGCCCCCCGCCAGCATCCGCGCAGTCCAGTATAACGCCGCATCCGTATCGGACCCGCGCAGGGATTTATGGAGGGCGGAAATCAGGTTATAATGCCCCTCCCGGTCTTTATCATAGACAGGCGCCCGCTTTTGCAGAACCTTGACCAGCCCCGCTGCATCCAGTGTTTCCTCAAAATCCAGCCCCAGAAGAATGTCCGTCAGATTCAGCAGATACCGCCCGTCCCCGTCCGCCATACCGTACAGCATGGCCCGCGCCTCTGCGCTAACCGGAAGTTTCTTGTCTTCCTGTGCCTCCGCCCGGCACAGCAGTTCTTCCATGGCCACGTCATCCAGACGATTTAAAGTCAGAACCTGCAAACGGGACAGTAACGCCGCATTAAGCTCAAAAGACGGATTTTCCGTGGTCGCCCCCACAAGGATAATGGTGCCATCCTCCACATAGGGCAGGAATCCATCTTGCTGCGAACGGTTAAAACGATGAATTTCATCAACGAACAGCAGGGTTCCCTTGCCTGTACGCCTGCGCTCAGCGGCGGCGTCAAAGCATTTCCGCAAGTCAGCAACACCGGAGAAAACCGCGGAAATCTGTTCAAAATATAGATCGGTCTGTTGGGCCAGAAGCCGCGCGATGGTGGTCTTGCCCGTCCCCGGCGGTCCCCAGAACACAAGAGACGTGAGCCGCCCCGCCGCCAGCATCCGCCCAATGGGGCCATCCGCCGCGATCAGGTGATCCTGCCCGACCACTTCGTCCAGTGACTTGGGCCGAAGCTTATCCGCCAGAGGGCGCGGGGCGTCCGCTTCCAGTCCCGCCGATGTGAACAGATCGCTCATTTACAATATGATCTTCCCTTGACCCGGATGACACATTCCACCTGTCGGCCTGACCGGTTGAGGGTAAATTCGATATTGGCCGGGTCTTTATAGAGTTCCGCCTGTATATCCTCAATGGTTCTTACCTTATTATCATTAATCGATTTGAACACATCGCCGCGCCGCACGCTTGTCCGACGCATAACGGTCCGGGGAACATTCAGGACAATGACCCCCTGCTCATAAATATTGGTGCCAATTTCCTGTGAATAGGCCGGGGAAAGATTGGCCAGCTTCATACCGTAAAACAGATGATCCCCTTCCAATGTGGTGATATTGCGCGGCGGGTCTTCAGGCGCGGCCTCCAACGGAACCGTCAAGACTTTCTTCTCCTCCCCACGCAATATTTCCAGCGGGATAGTGCCGCCCACGGTTTCCAGCCCGGTATAATAACGCAGAGCTTGCGGATTGGAGACTTCCTTGTCATCAAGTTTCAAAATAACATCGCCCGGCTTCAACCCGGCCTTATCCGCCGGACCGCCGGGGTAGACGTCATCAACCAATATGCCGCCCGGACGGTCAAAGCCCAGACTTTCAGCAATATCAGACGTCACCGCCTGACCGCCGCCGCCAAACCACGGGCGCACCAGCTTGCCCTCTGACAGGGCCGAATTGACCACATGGCGCACCATATTGGCCGGAATGGCAAAGCCAATACCGTTTGAACCACCAGAGCGGGAGAATATGGCCGTATTAATGCCGATCAATGCACCGTCCATGCCGATCAATGCGCCGCCGCTGTTGCCCGGATTTACTGCCGCATCAGTTTGTATGAAGAATTGATAGTCTTGCTTGCTGACTTGTGTTCGGGCCAGCGCCGATACGATACCGCTGGTCACGGTCTGTCCCACGCCAAAGGGATTGCCAATGGCAAGGACGAGGTCCCCCACCTCTATCCTGTCGGAATTGGCAAAACGCAATGTGGGCAACATCTCGCCGTCCGTCTTGATACGCAGGACGGCTAAGTCGGCCTTCTCATCGCTGAGAATAACCTCGGCATCAAATTCCCGCCGATCAGAGAGGGCCACGGTGATTTCATCCGCGCCATTGATTACATGAAAGTTAGTAACAATCACCCCGTCATTTTTAACAATAACGCCAGACCCCAGTGAGCGTTCAATACGTTGACGCGGCGCACCGCTAAACCTGTTCCCGAAAAACCGTTGAAAGAAGGGATCATTGGCAAAGGGGGAATAGCTGCGGGTCTTGATCACGCGCTTGGTATAAATATTCACCACCGCCGGAGCCGCGCGTTTCACCACCGGCGCATAGGACATCTGAACCTCAAGGCTGGAAGACGGCACCCTCTTGTCAGCGGCTAAAGAATTGCCGGACAATAGGGCCAGCACCGCAGAAAGCAAAATTAGAAATCGGGGCATTTTCATTTATGACTCCAGTCAGTTGTTTCTTTTTCCATATCCCCTTATATAGGGATGTGAATAGATTATTGAAGATAAATGGCGGAAATGTGAAAAAAAATATTCTCATGGTTTTTATGATGGTTGGCCTTGCTGGCTGTGATCTGATAACACCGTCCTCACCCGCAGAGAAAACCTGCACGGAAATCGCACATATCCGCCTGAAACATCCCGGTAGCTATGACCATATTTCAACCAAGGAAACAATAGACGCTGAGGGGCGGCTTAAGGTCAAGGTTGATTTCAATGCCTGGAATGATTTCAAAGTTCCCCTGCCCCATAATATTACCTGCCTGTTTCAGGATGAAAAGCTCACAGCCATAATCTGGAACGGCCGCCCCATCCGCCAGCATGAACTGGACGAGATCAAAGCCAAATTTGAATAATCCCCGCCACACCCTCAACCGTCATCCTCGGGCTTGACCCGGGGATCCATTTTTCAGTAGCTCAAACCGCCGCAAACATGGATTCCGGCTCATAGGCCGGAATGACAAAAGGGTAAGGAAACGGCAAAGAAAAACCCGGAAGTGTTCCTGTCACATCCGGGTTTCTGATAAAATCTGTATGGTTTAATGCAGTTGACTGTCCAGCTTGTCGGTATCGGCGGTGATCAAGGCATCATGGTCTGCCTTTTTCATATTGCCGGCAATCAGCTCCCGAGCCGCCGCCGTGGCAACCTCCACGGAAAGCTGCTGAATTTCCTTCAGGGCGTTGGCTTCAGACTGGGCGATTTTCTGTTCAGCGAGCTTTGTCCGCCGCTCCACCATCGTCGCAATCTGAACCTTGGCATCCCCGGCCAGAAGTTTAACCTCTTCTTCCGCATGAGCGATCATTTCAGCGGCTACTTTTTCCGCGTCCCGCTGATCTCGCTGATATTTCGCCAGTAAAGCCGAGGCTTCTTCGCGAAGGGTCTGGGCATTATCAAGCTGGGCGGAAATTTCATTGACTCTGCTGTCCAGCATCTTGCCAATCATGGCCGGAATTTTCTTCCAGATTAACAACAGGAAGAAAGTGATAATCGCCATAGCGACCCAAAAGGTCGGATCCTGATACAGATGATCATAGCCATGATGAACTTCTTCCTGGCCAAGCTCAACTACATGCTCCTGGGTCTGATTTTGTTCAGCCATTGCCATTTCCCCTTACCGCGTCAAATTTTTCGTTCACCTGTGCCGCAATGGCCTTCTGATCAAGATCAAGACCGGATACAGACTGAATAAGAGAGCCACAGACATCCGCCGTCATAACGCGAATATCTTTCAGAGCCTTGTCTTTGGCCGCTACAATGCGCGCGTCCGCTTCGGCAATCTGCTCGCCAAGGCTTTCGCTGAGCTTGCGATATTCCGCCTCCACATCAAGCTTGATGGCGTCGCGTTTTTCGGCAACGGTTGAAACCGCCTTGGCACGGGCTTCTTCCAAAGCCTGTTCATAGGTCGCTCTGGCGCCCTCGGCCTGTGCCTGAAGCTTCTCAGCCTCTTGCAGGTCGGCCGCGATACGGTCCTGACGCCGTTCCAAAACCTGGGTGATTTTCGGCGTGGCGCTATGGGCGATGAACAGGTAAACCAGTCCAAACAGCACGAACAGCCAGAAAATCTGGGGCAGGAATACGGCGGGGTCTAATTGTGGCATTGTCTTCTCTCCTTGATCCGGGTTCGTAGGATCAGGCCTGTATAAAACTTAGGTGAACAGGATGATGAAGGCGATAACCAGACCAAACAGGCCCGTTGCTTCGGCAAGGGCAAAACCAAGCATGGCATTGCCAAAGAACTGTGGTGCGGCAGAAGGATTGCGGATCGCTGCGGAAACATAGCTTCCGAAGATATTACCAATACCGATACCGGCGCCAATCAGGGCTGAACATGCGAGACCCGCACCGATCATTTTTGCTGCTTCTACTTCCATTTTAACTTCCTCTTATTTTTAAAAATTGATTTTCAACTACTACGTTACATGGGCCCTAGTGTAAATGCAGGGCATCATTCAGATACATACAGGTCAGGATGGCAAATACGTAAGCCTGCAAACAGGCCACCAGTAATTCCAGCCCGGTCAGGGCGACAATGAATAAAAAGGGCGCAAAGCCGTAAATGCCCAACGCCACCACAAAACCGCCAAATACTTTCAGCATGGTATGACCGGCCACCATATTGGCGAACAGACGCACAGACAGGCTGATCGGCCGGGACAGATATGAAATAACCTCAATCGGTATGATCAGCCACAGCAACCACCAAGGCGTACCGTGGGGCAGGAACAGGCTGAAAAATTTAAAACCGTGCTTGAACAGGCCGATCAGGGTCACGCCGATAAAGACAAAGGGGAAATATTTCCGCGCATCCCGTCCTGCCGCATCATGGAGCATATTGGCGATAAATTCGTAACAGAGTTCCACCGAAAGCTGCCACCGTCCGG
>JAADFR010000166.1 GCA_013152755.1 Alphaproteobacteria bacterium | reverse complement strand
TCCGGCTTATGTCCTGGACCTGAGAGAAGATCACAGCCTGATGCGCTTCCTTGGGCAACAGAATATCCATCCCTATCTGCTGGACTGGGCCGCCCCCGGCATAGAGGAAACGGACTTTGGGCTTGAGGATTATATCCTGAAACGGCTGATCCCGCTGATCCGCTCCATACATCAGCATCATGGCCGGAAAATCCACCTTCTGGGCTATTGTATGGGCGGCAATCTATCGCTGGCGGCGGCCCGGATTTTACAGGATGAGTCTATTCTGGAAAGCCTGACCCTGATCGCGACACCGTGGGATTTTCACGCGGACCAGCCCGCCCATCTTGCCGCCCTGACCACACAGTTCCTGAAAATGGACAGCCTGAGCCAACCAGAAAAGACCATGGCCATGAATATCATGCAACTGTTTTTTTTCAGTCTGGATCCGACCCTGTCCGACCGGAAATTCCGCAGATTTGCCGCCCTTGACCCGGCCAGCGCCAAGGCCCGTGATTTTGTTGCCATAGAGGATTGGGCCAATGACGGCGGCCCTCTTGCCCCCGGCGTGGCCAGAGACTGCCTGAGCCATTGGTATCGGGACAATCTGCCCGATAAAAACCGCTGGTCAATTGGGGGGCAACTTATCAATCCGGCCCATCTCAACCTGCCCGGCCATATCATTACCCCCACCTCAGACCGCATCGTTCCTGCCGCGTCCGCGAAAGCACTTCAGAAGAAACTGCCCCGTTTTCACCATACCACCGTTCCCGGCGGTCATGTGAGCATGATTGCAGGTAAAGACGCCAAAAACAACATTATGGCCCAAACTAGCTTCATACTTAAAATAATATTTCAATATTTCGTTTCAAAAAGAAACTATTGCAATATATTTTACCATACCCTATAGAAGGCCTTATCGGTATTCAGGGCTGGATACTGTCAAAAAACTTTAACTTGCCTTTTTATGTTGCAGTGCAATATAATGGCGCATCGCGGGCGGCAGGCCTGAACAAGTTTTCTGGCCACCGCCCGACCCTGTTTATACTAACATTCAAGGATTTTTCGTTATGACCGAAGTCGCTATTGTTTCCGCCCTGCGCACCCCTGTTGGATCATTCAACGGCGCGTTAAGCAAAGTCTCGGCCCATTATCTGGGTGAGGTTGTTATCCGGGGCCTTCTGGCCGAAACCGGCGTTGCTGCAGAGGATATTACCGAGGTCATTCTGGGGCAGATATTAACCGCCGGATGTGGTCAGAACCCGGCGCGGCAGGCTTCTATTAATGCCGGACTGCCCATTGAAACAACGGCTTTCGGCATCAATCAAATCTGTGGCTCCGGCCTGCGGGCGGTGGCCCTTGGCTTTCAGGCCATCCAATGCGGTGATGCGGACATCATCATTGCCGGGGGTCAGGAAAGCATGAGCCAATCACAACATGCTGCCCATTTGCGCAATGGCTATAAAATGGGCTCTGCGGAATTTAAGGATACCATGATCTGGGACGCGCTGACGGACGTTTTCGGCGGCACCCATATGGGGATTACGGCAGAAAATATCGCCGAACAATGGCAGATCAGCCGCGAAGAGCAGGATGCTTTCGCCGCCGCCTCCCAGAATAAGGCCGAGGCCGCACAGGAAGCCGGAAAATTCAAGGATGAGATCGTCACCGTCACCATCAAAAACCGCCGGGGCGATATAGAGGTCAGCGAGGACGAATATATCCGTAAAGGCGTCACCGCAGAGGGCCTGTCTGCCATGCGGCCCGCATTCAAGAAAGACGGCACCGTCACCGCCGCCAATGCCAGTGGCATCAATGATGGTGCCGCTGCCGTGATGCTCATGAGTGTCGCGGAAGCTGAAAAGCGCGGCCTGACGCCTTTGGCCATTATCAAATCATGGGCCACGGCGGGCGTTGATCCGTCCATCATGGGAATCGGCCCGGTCCCCGCCAGCCGCAAGGCATTGGACAAGGCCGGATGGACCATTGATGATGTGGACCTGATAGAAGCCAACGAAGCCTTTGCATCGCAAGCCTGCGCAGTGGGCAAAGACCTGAACATTCCGGCGGACAAATTAAATGTCAACGGCGGGGCCATTGCCATCGGTCATCCGGTGGGGGCCAGCGGGGCGCGGGTCCTGACCACCCTGCTCCATGAAATGAAACGCCGGGATGCGGGCAAGGGCCTTGCCACCCTGTGTATCGGCGGCGGCATGGGCGTTGCCCTGTGTGTTGAAAGACCCTGAAACCTTAACATAACCATTTTTTGAGGAAATAAAATCATGTCTAAAGTAGCCATTGTCACCGGCGGAACCCGTGGTATCGGCGCGGCCATATCGCTCAGCCTGAAAGAGGCCGGTTATACCGTTGCCGCCACCTATGCCGGAAACGATGCCGCCGCCGCAAAATTCAAGGAAGCCACCGGCATTGCGGTTTATAAATGGGACGTGGGTGATTTTGATGCCTGCGCCACAGGGGTCGCCCAAGTGGCCGAAGATATGGGCAATGTTGACATTCTGGTCAATAATGCCGGCATCACCCGCGACACCAGTTTCGGGCGCATGACAAAAGACATGTGGGACGCGGTCATGGATACCAACCTGACCTCTAACTTCAATATGTGCAAGGCGGTTTTTGACGCCATGCGGGCCAACGGTTATGGCCGGATCGTCTGTATCAGCTCCATTAATGGTCAAAAAGGCCAGATGGGACAGGTCAATTATTCCGCCGCCAAGGCCGGAACCTTTGGTTTTGTCAAGGCACTGGCCCAGGAAGGCGCGCGTTTTGGCATCACCGTCAACGCCATCGCCCCCGGCTATATCGCCACCGAAATGGTCAAGGCCGTGCCGCAAGACATCGTGGACAAGATCATCAAGGGCATCCCCCTGCGCCGTCTGGGCGAGGCTGAGGAAGTGGCCAAGGCCACCGCCTATCTGGTGTCCGATGACGCAGGCTTCATCACCGGATCGACCCTGACCATCAACGGCGGCCAATATATGGTTTAAACCTGCCCTGAAATCCGCTATCCTACCCGCCATATCATAATGGCAAGGCAGGATAGATGTATCAGGATGTGGTTAAGCTTCAGGCTTTTTACCAGACGCGCCTCGGGCGGGTGACAGCCCGCCTGATCCGCCAGCAGATCACGGCATTCTGGCCTGATATAAGTGGCATGGATGTGATGGGGCTGGGCTATGCCATACCCTATCTTGACGTTTTTCGCACCAAAGCCCGCCATGTGATCAGCATCATGCCCGCCGCTCAGGGGGTGGTACGCTGGCCCCGTCACAATGGCAAGGCTGATAATGACGGCAAGCATCGTTATAAAGGCAACCTGACCGCCCTCGCCCGGGAAGGCAATCTACCCCTGCAAGATGCGGTCATGGACCGTATAATAATGGTTCATATTCTGGAGCATACGGAACAGAGCCGTAGCCTTCTGCGGGAGGTATGGCGCACATTGGCCCCCGGCGGGCGGGTGATTGTTGTGGTGCCAAATCGCCTTGGGTTCTGGGCCAGAACCGACCGGACGCCCTTTGGTCACGGCACCCCCTTTTCCGTGGCACAGGTCCGGCAAATTTTGAGCGATAATATGCTGACCCCGACCCGGACCATATCCGCCCTGCATCTACCGCCCTTTAACAGCCGTTCCCTGTTATCGCTCATGGCCTCATTGGAGGGAACCGGACAGCGCTGGTGGCATAATATGGCCGGGGTTCTGATTGTGGAGGCGGAAAAACAGATTTACGCCGCAAGCCCCCCTGCCGGAAAACGCAAACACGTCACCCGTCCGGCCATCGTCGGAAACCCCATGGAATGCCGCACCGGTCCTGTCAAAAGAAAGTGACCGAAAAACATTTCAGCTTCGCCGGACAATGATATACACTCTTCCAAACGATTGATAATTTCCGCAGGTATACACCACTTATGATAAAAAAAATTCTGATCGTCATCCTCATCATCGGTATTGGCTTTGGTCTCTATTACATTGGTCAGAGCAATAAACCTGAACCAAACTTTCGGCGCGGACCAGGCGTTGTGACTGTGGTAGTCGCGCCAGTGGTTTCCAATATTTTTACCGATAGCATAGAAGCGCTGGGCACGGCCAAGGCCAATGAGTCCGTTGACCTGACGGCCGCCACCACAGACAAGATTGCCAAAATCAACTTCACCGATGGCATGGTCGTCAAAAAAGGTCAAATTCTTGTGGAACTGGTCAGTGATGAGGAACGGGCCGATCTGCGTTCAGCAGAGGTAAATGCGGCACAGCTGAAACATGATCTGAACCGTATTGAGGGGCTGGTCAAGGCCCGGACCCTGCCCACCGCCCGGCTGGATGACCAGCGCACTTTATATAAAAAAGCCAAAGCCGATGTGCAGGTGGCCAAGGCCCGCATCCGGGACCGGCAAGTCGTTGCCCCCTTTGACGGGCAATTGGGCCTGCGCCAGATCAGCCTTGGTTCATTGGTCACGCCGGGCACGGTGATCACCACATTGGATGATCTATCGGTCATCAAACTTGATTTTACGGTGCCAGAAGGTTTCCTTGCCGCCCTGAAAATCGGTCAAAGCATCACCGCCCTGAGCGATGCCTATCCGGGGTATGAATTTACCGGTACGGTCAGCAATATTGGCAGCCGAATTGACCCCGTGTCACGGGCCGTCACCGTGCGCGCCATCCTGCCCAATGATCAACAGAAATTACGCCCCGGCATGCTCATGCGGGTTAATCTAATCAAAAACCGAAGTCAGTCTATCATGATCCCCGAACAGGCCCTCGTCACATCAGAAGACCGGAAATATGTCTTTCTGCTCGAGGGCGATCATGTGGTCCAGCGGTCAGTCACCATCGGCAGACGCCGCCCCGGCGCCATTGAAATTCTGGACGGCCTGTCCATCGGCCAGAAAATTGTCGTTGAAGGCACCTTAAAGCTACGGGATAACAGCAAAGTCATCGTTCAAAATTCAATGGATGAGACACGCCCATGATCCTGTCTGATATATCCGTTGACCGTCCGGTTTTTGCCACCGTCATCAGCCTTCTGCTGGTGGCTTTCGGGGTGATGAGCTTCATGGATCTGCCACTGCGGCAATATCCCGACATCAACCCGCCGGTCGTATCAGTAACCACCAATTATCGCGGAGCCTCCGCCGAAATTGTGGAAAGCAAGATCACCCGCCTGATTGAGGATCAGATCAGCGGCATTGAAGGCATCAAAACCATGTCATCCACCAGTCAGGATGGCCGTTCGAGCATTACCATTGAATTTACCATCAACCGGAATATTGATGATGCCGCCAATGATGTACGCCAGCGGGTCTCGCGCCTGCTCAACAACCTGCCTGAGGAAACCGACCCGCCGGAGGTATCCAAGGTGGATACCAATGACCGGCCCGTCATGTGGTTGCGCCTGAAATCCGCCAATATGACACCGCTGGAGCTTGGCGATTATGCCCGGCGCTTTCTGGTGGACCGACTGTCCTCAGTGGCGGGCGTTGCCCGGATTCGCACCAGCACCCGAAACTATGCCATGCGCATCTGGCTCAACCGGCAACAGCTGGCGGCACGTGATGTAACTGTCGGTGATGTGGAACTGGCCCTGCGATCAGAGAATGTGGAACTGCCCGCCGGACGGGTGGAATCAACGGAACGGGAATTCACCGTCCGCATCGACCGCAAATATAGAACCGCACAGGATTTCGCCAAGCTGGTCATTCGCCAATCCCATGACGGCCATCTGACCCGATTGGGCGACGTGGCCCGGGTTGAACTGGGCGCAGAAAATTACCGAAATGAGATGCGCGGCAATCGAGAATTCATGATCGGCCTAGGCATTGTCAAGCAGTCCAAGGGCAATACTTTATCGGTGGCCCGGGCCATCAAGAAAGAAGTCAAGAAACTGGACAACACCCTGCCGCCGGGAACCACGCTGGAAGTAATTTTCGACCAGTCTGTTTTCATCGAAGCCGCTATTAACGAGGTTTATAAGACCTTTGCCATTGCCATGGCCTTAGTGGTGTTGGTCATCTATCTGTTTCTGGGCAGTGCGCGGGCCATGTTCATTCCTGCAATCACGGTCCCGGTATCCATTATTGCCTCTTTCATCTTTTTGAATATGGCGGGATATTCCCTCAATCTGTTGACCTTGCTGGCCCTGATCCTATCCATCGGGCTGGTGGTGGATGATGCCATTCTGGTTTTGGAAAATATATACCGGCGCATTGACCGGGGGGAGCCGCCACTGATCGCAGCCTATTACGGCGCACGGGAGGTGGGCTTCGCGGTCATTGCGACCACGCTGGTTCTGGTGGCGGTATTTGTCCCTATAATCTTTATCGAGGGCCAGACCGGGCGGCTGTTCACCGAATTTGCCATGGCCATGGCGGCGGCGGTGGTTTTTTCCTCAATCGTCGCCCTGACCCTAACCCCCATGCTCTGTTCGCGCATTTTACGTAAAGAAGGCGGCAGCAACCAGTTTCACAGTCAAGGTATGAAATTCCTGCGCATTCTTGAAGGGGCCTATGTGGGCCTGCTGAAGCGGCTTTTCCGAAAACCCCTGTTAATTCTGGCCAGCCTTGTCCCCGTGGTTGGCCTGGCCTATCTCCTGTTCACCACGCTGCCATCTGAATTTCTTCCTCTGGAAGATCAGGGCATATTTTTTGTCTCCGTCAAGGGACCGGAGGGAAGCAGTTATGACAGCATGAAACGCAAGATGAAATATGTCGAAGATGACATGATGACCCTGATGGACAGCGGCGAGGCCCGTAGCGTCCTCGCCCGGGTACCTGGCTTCGGGGTCGCTACCTCGGTCAATTCAGGCATCGGGATCATCGGCCTTGAGGCCTGGGACAAGCGGGACCGCTCGGCACAGGAAATAAGGGTAGAGCTTATTGGCAAGCTGTCGAAGCATCCGGGCATCCGGGCCTTTGTCGCCATGCCGCGCGGCATCGCGGGCGGCAGCGGCAGTCCGGTCCAATTCGTCCTTCAGGGTACGGATTACAAAGAGCTGGCCCGCTGGCGGGATCTGATGATGAGCCGGGCGCAGCTCTATCCCGGCATCACCGGCCTGGACAGCGATTATAAGGCCACCAAACCTCAATTACTCATTGATATTGATCTGGTCCGTGCCGCCGACCTTGGGGTATCCGTGGCCACCATTGGCCGGACGCTGGAGACCATGCTGGGCTCCCGTCATGTGACCACCTATGTCCAGCGCGGTGAGGAGTATCCGGTTATCCTTGAGGGCATCAAGAAAGAAAATCAGACCCCTAGTGATCTGACCAATATATATGTCCGTTCCGACCGAACGGGGCGGTTAATTCCCCTGTCCAATCTGGTGAAATTGAAAGAAACCGCAAGCCCGCCCAACCTGAAACGCTTTAACCGCATGCGGGCCATCACCCTGACCGCCAACCTGAACCCCGGTTATAGTCTGGGGCAGGCTCTTGATTTTCTGGAACAGACCAGCCGGGAGATTCTGCCCGTAGATGCCCGGATAGACTATAATGCGGAATCACGGGATTATAAGGAATCCGGCAATTCAATCTATTTCGTCTTTATTCTGGCAATGGTAACGGTTTTCCTCGTTCTTGCGGCCCAGTTCGAGAGCTTTCGCCACCCCTTTGTCATTTTGCTAACCGTGCCCTTTGCCATGGTCGGCGCGCTACTGGGGCTGTATCTTACCGGGCAGACCATAAATATCTATAGTCAGATTGGCCTGATCATGTTGATCGGGCTTGCAACCAAAAATGGTATTCTGATTGTGGAGTTTGCCAACCAGCTTCGGGATCAGGGGGTTGAATTTATGGAAGCTCTGTGTGAAGCGGCCCGCAAAAGGCTGCGGCCCATCATCATGACGTCTTTTACCACCATCATGGGGTCAATTGCCCTGATTATCGGCAGTGGTGCTGGGGCTGAAACCCGTTTCGTGCTGGGTATCGTGATTATTTTCGGGGTCTCCATCGCGACCTTCTTCACGCTTTTTATCGTGCCGGTCGCCTATCTGGTCATTGCCCGCAATGCCCCATCGCCCAAAGCCGTACAGAATTTGCGACTGGCCATCCAAAAGAGTTTTTTTGATAAAACACCAAAAACTTAAAAAAGGCACAGATAAATTTTCTTACGTTATTCAAATCTTTAATGTTTTTTTATAGGCTTGCCAAAAATATTTGGTGACCATATGGTAACTATAGAATGATTATTTCAGAAGATATAAAGCCTGACAAACGAACCGGATTCAATATATTTGTCCTTAGCCTGGCTACGGGAATAATATATGGCTTTCTGATATATCTATCGACCATCCTTATTTTCCCACCTGCTGCAACGCCGGTCATATGGTCTGTCAACGCCTTTCCTGTGGCTGTCCTGTTATTTAACCGGCGTAAATATTGGCCCTTCATATTATTTTTCGTCGCTCTGGGTCACCTGGCCGGACAACTTCCGACCACCCCTTTTGAGATAAAACTATACCTTATTCTCTGCATTACAAACCTGCTGGAGATTTTTCTTCTTGCCTTTTTTCTCCGTAAGGTTGCCGGAGAAAGCCCGACAAAATATCGCCTGAAGCCTTTCATTGTTTCCGGCATATGGACGACAGCACTGGCGTTACTGATCGCCGTACTTCTGTCGGTTGTTTTATTCTCTTCTTTTATCGCTGATATGGATTTCATCTCAACGGTGATAAAAACTTTCACCTGTGCTTATCTTGGGCAGCTGCTTCTACTCCCTGCCATAATATATTATATTGTCCTTGACCGCGCATCGCTCCGAAAAATATCCCGAAACAAGATCACTGAACTGGTGATAATATGGGGCATATTTCTGTTTATGGTGGCAGCCACATTTGCCAGCCTGAGTAGCCGGATACCGCTTTATAGCATTTTTCCCTATATAACTTTTCCTATTCTGGTGTGGGCTGTATTTCGTTTTAGCATCCGCTTGACGCTCACCTATTCCATCATAACCAGTCTTGTGATTAAATATCTGGCCTCCCTTGGTTATATTCCTTTTGGTCATTCTGACTTTAGCGACCCCTATCAGATCATTCAGATGAATCTGGCCCTGATCTCCCTCTATGGCACCGTTTTGATTCTGGCTATTATCGTTTATGACCAAACGCAGGTGAAACTGGACCTTGCCAAAAGAGATGAATGGTTTGAGATTGCCATCAACCATATGTCCGGCGGCCTGTATTTGCTGGATCAAAAAAGGCGGTTCAAGGTTCTATCCACCAATTTACGGGATAAATTCGGCCTGCCCTCTGATGTATGCCGTCTGGGTGCCCATATAGAACCGGTATTTGAGTTTCGCGCAAAAAGGGGCGACTATGGCCCCGGCAAGCCCGATGAAATTGTCAGACAACGCATGGCAGAACTGGAAAAACGGGATACCTCCCACGGTCAAAACGTTTCGGCGGACGGGCGGACCTATGAATATTATCAGAACCACACACAGGATGATGAGATAATCATTATCTATTATGAAATCACCGAACGCATAAAAGCAGAACAGGACAGCAAGCGGGCCCTCATAGAAGCCCAGCAGGCCAATAAGGCCAAGACGGATTTTCTGGCCAATATGTCCCATGAGTTACGCACGCCGCTCAATGCCATCATCGGCTTTTCAGAAATGATGTCTAAGGATGATTTCGGGGCTCTATCCATGGACAAGGTTCGGGAATATAGCACCGATATTCATATGAGCGGTCGCCATCTATTGCAGATTATCAATGATATTTTGGACCTGTCGAAGATTGAGGCCGGTATGGCCGATATTAATCCTGAAAAAATTCATCTGGACGAAGAAATCAGGGAGTCCGTTACCTTCATCGCCTTACGGGCTTCGGATGCTGATATTTCCATTGTCAATGACATTGTGAATACGGATACCATAATTTCAGCAGACAAAAGAATGTTCAAGCAGATTATGGTCAATTTACTGTCAAATTCGGTTAAATTTACGCCCCCCGGCGGCAATATACATATTTCCCATGAAATCACAGCCGAAGGCGATGTGACCATCAGTGTAGCCGATACCGGCATTGGCATAGACGAAAATGATATTGAGGCCATGATGGAACCCTTCCGGCAGGCAGATTCCTCTTTAAGTCGAGAATTTGAGGGCACGGGCCTTGGCCTGCCGCTGGTCAAATCCCTGATGGAACTCCATGGCGGAACAATAAAAATTAAAAGTAGGATTGGTGAGGGAACCACCGTATTTATTACTTTCCCCCATATGAAAACAACACACTAACCTAACTAAAATTACCTCTTGTCGCAAAAAAATATTCCTTCATCACACCCTATTACGCCTCATCGCAAACCAATTCTATTCTGCCGCAAACCTCTGTCACAGGTCATTTTAGCCTCCTATAATACATTTATCAGTACCCCAAAAATAGGTAAAAAAACAGGAGACTACACTATGACCAGAACCACAACGATCAAAGCCATTTCAATGGCCACCGCAATTGCCCTTACAACCTCTTTCGGCACCGCCGCCTATGCCCACGATACGGGAGAGGCCGCCAAAAAAGAAATCAGCATTTCAAAAAACAATGCCCGTAATTTGGTTAAATCTTTGCTGAAGCGTGACTATCACGGCCAAGGTTTAAAGGCTCGGCCCGCCAAGAAAATTGGTGACAAATGGATTGTTCGCATCAAAGACCGCTCGTCAACCGTTGCCACGGCCTATGTTGATGAAAAAACAGGTAACATCCACGTTAAATAATCAACTCTTTCATCATCTTCTTTCACTTGGCCGTTCATTAATTTGAACGGCCATTTCTTTGCCTGAAGAATACATGCATCGGGCAAGGCATTGTCAGCCTGCCCGCAAAGTGATACAAATTATAGCCTACATGTATGAATAACGTATAGCTATTGGGAAATAATGACCATTTCGCACCATCTGGAAAATCTGATACAGGATTTTCAAAACCAACAACCCCTTCGGGTCGGGTCGCTGATTATCACCGTATATGGTGATATGCTGGCCGCGCGGGGTGGGACGGTGTGGCTGGGCAGTGTCATTAAATTGCTGGAACCATTGGGCATCAATGCCCGCCATGTGCGCACTGCCGTGTCGCGGCTCAACAAAGACAATTGGATCAGCCCCCATCAGGTGGGCCGGAAAAGCTATTACAGCCTGACCCCGTCCGGCCAACGGCGTTTTCGCCACGCCACGCCCCAAATTTATGCCGGACCGCGTAGTGACTGGGATCAGAAATGGACATTGGTTATTCTGCCCGATGTGAGCGGTGACCAGAAAATAACCAACAAGGATGTGGCGATCAAGGAACTGGGTTGGCTCGGCTTTGGCAAAATTGCCAAGGGCGTTCTGGCCCATCCCATGCCCGACATGGGGCCATTGGAACAGACTTTGGATGACCTGAATATCCGTAACGATGTGATCATTCTGAAACAGGCATCCCATGAACTGACATCCTCCTCTGCGCTGGACAGCATGGTCAAGGGGTGCTGGAACCTTGAAGAATTAAGCCTGAAGTACCGGAAATTTCTTGACCGGTATCAGCCTGTATTCCAGACTTTATCAGAAGGCAATATCCCTGCTGAAATGGATTGCCTGCTGATAAGAACCCTGATGGTCCATGAGTACCGTAAAATCCTGCTCCGCGATCCACGCCTGCCGGACCATCTGATGCCGGCCCATTGGGAGGGCAACAGCGCTTATCTGCTCTGCCGGGATATATATCAGCTGTTGCTGCAAAAATCCGAGGATTGCCTTGGCCATATTATGGAAACCGAAGACGGCAGACTCCCCCCGCCGGACAAGGGATTTTTCCAGCGTTTCGGTGGCCTGACGTAAAAAACTGCATAATGTGATACATTTTTTGTTGATTTTTTAATTTTTATGTTACATATTGCCATTTATTACAGATGTTAAATATTTTTACCCTTGTATCCAACCCGGGATGATAACGTCCCGAACTGACCAGAGAGGCCCCCTATGTACGGAGACACATCGATACAAAAGCCTATCAAAATTGCCGAGCCCACGTCCGAGGAGCAGGCAAGGCTGGAAGAATTATTCCAGCAGAAGATAGACGACAATATCAAAATTGAACCTCAGGAATGGATGCCTGACGCTTACCGCAAGACGTTGGTCCGCCAGATGTCCCAGCATGCCCATTCCGAAGTCATCGGCATGCAACCCGAAGGCAACTGGCTCACCCGCGCCCCGTCCCTGCGCCGGAAAGTGATTTTGCTGGCAAAGATTCAGGATGAAGGCGGCCATGGGCTGTATATTTACGCCGCCGCCGAAACCCTTGGCACCTCGCGCGCGGAAATGATTGAGCAACTGCAAAGCGGCAAGGCCAAATATTCCTCCATCTTCAATTATCCGGCCCTCACATGGGCTGATATGGGCACCATCGGCTGGCTGGTCGACGGCGCGGCGATCACCAATCAGGTCGCCCTGTCCCGAGGGTCCTACGGTCCCTATTCCCGGGCCATGATCCGCATCTGCAAGGAAGAAAGCTTCCATCAGCGCCAAGGCTATGAACTGTTGCTTACCCTGTCCAAAGGCACCAAAGAGCAAAAGGAAATGTTGCAGGAATCTGTCAACCGTTTCTGGTGGCCGTCCCTGATGATGTTTGGCCCCAATGATGCCGATTCCCCTCATTCCGCCCAATCCCTGAAATGGAAAATCAAGAAGAAATCCAATGACCAACTGCGTCAGGAATTCATTGATGCCACCGTCCCCCAAGCGGAATTTCTGGGCATCACCCTGCCCGACCCGGACCTGAAATGGAACGAGGAACGGGGCCATTATGATTACGGCGAGATTGACTGGGAAGAATTCGGCAATGTGATCAAAGGCAACGGTCCCTGCAACAAACAGCGCATCGCCGCCCATGTTAAAGCCCATGAAGACGGGGCATGGGTTCGCGAAGCCGCCGCCGCCTACGCGGAAAAGCAACAGAATAAAGATGTGGCCTGAGCGCCCTAAACAGAAGGATTTTTATCATGACTGACACTAAAGAATGGCCCCTATGGGAAGTATTCATCCGCAGCAAAGCGGGTCTTGACCACAAACATTGCGGCAGCGTCCATGCCAGCGATTCCGAAATGGCGCTGGAAGCCGCCCGCGATGTCTATACCCGCCGCAGTGAGGGCGTGAGCATCTGGGTTGTGCCCTCAAACGCCATCACCGCCTCCAAGCCCGAGGACAAGGAAAGCCTGTTTGAGCCCGCTGACGATAAAATCTATCGTCACCCCACTTTCTATGACATCCCCAAGGGTGCCGGAAAAATGTAATCCTGTGCCTATACTGGAGTTAAGAATTATGACCAACCTATCCAAACAAGAAGCCCTCGTCCAATATGCGGCCCAAATCGGCGATAACGGCCTGATCATTGGTCACCGCATGTCCGAATGGTGTTTTCGCGCCCCGTCTATCGAGATGGAAATGGCCCTGATGAACTGTGCCCTCGACCTGATCGGACAGGCCCGCGAGCTATATACCTATGCCGCCAAGCTGGACGGCACAGGCAAGACCGAAGATGATTTCGCCTATCTGCGCGATGAAAAGGATTTCCGCAACCTCTTACTGGCCGAGGTCCCCAACGGTGACTGGGGCGATACCATCGTCCGGCTGTTTTTCATGAGCGCCTATAACAAGCTGTTCTTTACCGCACTGACAAAATCCACCGACGAAGAACTGGCAGCTATCGGGGCGAAATCCCTGAAAGAAGTGACCTATCACTTGCGGTTCAGCAGTGAATGGCTGATCCGCCTTGGCGACGGGACCGA
The DNA here is from genome assembly GCA_013152755.1 of Alphaproteobacteria bacterium. Classification (GTDB taxonomy): domain Bacteria; phylum Pseudomonadota; class Alphaproteobacteria; order Sphingomonadales; family Emcibacteraceae; genus Paremcibacter. The sequence goes on along the minus strand of JAADFR010000166.1, from coordinate 1,530 downwards.
TGAAAGTCACGAACGGGTTCAGAAATCCATTAATGACCTCTGGGCCTATACCGGCGAGCTGTTCACCATGACCGATGGGGAAAAGATGCTTCTGGAAGAGGGCATTGCCGTGGACACGGCGGCCCTGAAACCCGAATGGGACCAGATTGTAACGGATGTCCTGACTCAGGCTACCCTCAGTCGTCCGGAAAATAAGTGGGCCCATAAGGGTGGCAAGGCCGAAGGCATCCATACGGAGAGCTTTGGCTATATCATCGCCGATATGCAATTCATGCAGCGGCGTTATCCCGGCTGTTCGTGGTAAGCCATGTCAAGCGCCGCCACGAATTTTGACCCTGATGTGATCTGGTCCTTGTTGGAAGAGGTTAAAGACCCGGAAATTCCGGTGCTGTCCATCGTTGACCTGGGCATCGCGCGCGCCGTTCAGGATACGGCGGACGGACAATTGGAGGTGGTCATTTCCCCCACCTATTCCGGCTGTCCCGCCATGTATATGCTGGAGGAACAGATCCGGGAAACGCTGATCAATCATGGTTATCCCGACCCGGTTATCACGACCCAGCTGTCCCCGGCCTGGACAACGGACTGGATGACAGAGGCGGGCCGGAAGAAGCTCACGGCTTACGGCATCGCACCGCCGGAAAAAACCACCAGCAACAAGAGCGTCCTGTTCGGGGGTCAAAAGAAAATTGCCTGCCCCAAATGTGCCTCAACCAACAGCGAACAAATCAGCGAATTTGGCTCCACCGCCTGCAAGGCCCTGTACCGATGTCTTGACTGTAGGGAACCTTTCGACTATTTCAAATGTATTTAGGATATACATCATGCCCGTCTTTCATAATCTGAAAATCTCCAACATCCGTCAGGAAACCGATGACACGGTTTCCATCGCTTTTGAGGTGCCTGCTCCCCTGCGGGAGGAGTATAAATTTAACGCCGGGCAATATTTGACCCTGAAGACCGTCATCAATGGCGAAGACACCCGGCGGTCCTATTCCATATGCAGTGGATTATTCGACAATGAACTTCGGGTGGCGGTCAAGAAAATCAAAGGCGGGCTATTTTCCAGCTTTGCCAATGAAAGCCTGAAAGAAGGTGACAGCCTTGACGTCATGACGCCCATGGGTAACTTCTTCACCCCGCTGGACAAGTCACACAAGAAACATTACGTGGGCTTTGCCGCCGGTTCCGGCATCACGCCGCTGATCGCCATCATCCGTACCATTCTGGCCTATGAACCACACAGCACATTCACGCTGGTTTACGGCAACCGCAACCGCAAATCCATTATCTTTCGTGAAGGACTGATCGACCTGAAAAACAGCTATATCAGCCGCTTTAACATGATCAATGTGCTATCCCGCGAAGATCAGGAAATAGAGCTTTTTGCAGGCCGGATCACCGGCGAAAAAGCCGCTCAGGTCATGGACCGCCTGATCCCGGCCAGCGGCGCCGACGAAGTCTATCTCTGCGGCCCCGAAGACATGATCAATGATGTGTCAGAGACCCTGAAGCAGCGCGGTCAAAAGG
>JAADFR010000165.1 GCA_013152755.1 Alphaproteobacteria bacterium | reverse complement strand
GTAAATTCGGCGCCGGACCGGATGCCCGTGGGCCAGCGTGAGGTGACGGTTTTCAGCCGCGTGTAAAAATGGATGGCTTCCGGCCCGTAAATGCCATGCGCACCAAAGATAGACTGTTTCCAGCCGCCAAAACTGTGATAGCCCACCGGCACCGGTATGGGCACATTGATGCCGACCATGCCCACCTGAATACGCTTGGCAAAATCCCGCGCCGCATCGCCGTCACGGGTGAAAATCGCCGTGCCATTGCCGTACTGATGTTTGTTGATCAGCTCCACCGCCGTGTCATAGCTGTCCGCACGTAATACCGATAGTACGGGGCCAAAAATTTCCTGTTTGTAAACAGTCATATCCTCGGTCACCCGGTCCAGCAAGGTGCCGCCGACCCAGAAGCCGCCTTCATAGCCCTGTAATTTAAGCCCGCGTCCATCCACCAGAACCTCGGCCCCCTCGCCTTCTCCGGCGCTGATCAGATTTTCAATACGGTCTTTGGCCTCTTTGGTGATGACAGGCCCCATTTCAGCGTCAGTATCCGTTGATGGGCCGATTTTTAGGGCGCGCACCATAGGCACCAATTTCTCAACCAGCCGATTGGCCGTTTCTTCCCCCACCGGCACTGCCACGCTAATCGCCATACAACGTTCACCGGCAGAACCAAAGCCAGCCCCCATCAGGGCATCGGCAGCCTGATCAATATCCGCATCGGGCAGGATAATCATATGATTTTTCGCGCCGCCCAAAGCCTGAACCCTCTTACCCGCTGCGCAGCCATTACTATAGATATAATGGGCGATGGGGGTGGAGCCAACAAAGCTGATGGCCTGAATATCAGGGTGGGCAATAACCGCATCAACGGCTTGCTTGCCGCCGTGAACCACATTCAAGACCCCGTCCGGAAGTCCAGCTTCCCGAAACAGGTCATAGATCAGATTGGCACTTGACGGATCGCGCTCTGACGGTTTGAGGACAAAAGTATTGCCGCAGGCCAGCGCCATGGGAATCATCCACAGAGGCACCATGGCCGGGAAATTAAACGGCGTGATGCCCGCCACCACGCCCAAAGCCTGTCGCTCGGCGCAAGTATCAATGCCGGGGCCGACCTCACGGCTGAAATCACCCTTCAGCTTGTCGGGGATGCCGCAAGCATATTCAACCACCTCCAACGCCCTTGCCACTTCGCCCAGAGCGTCATCATGGGTCTTGCCATGTTCGGCACTTATAGTGCGGGCGATCTCATCCGCCCGGCGGGTCATGACCCCTCTGAGGGCAAACATAATTGCGGCCCGTTTAGCAGGCGAGGTTCCGGACCATGCGGGAAAAGCGTCTTTGGCGGCGCGAACGGCGGCATCGATTTCGGCCTCAGCCCCCAAAACCACCTGATGAATGGCCTCCCCCGTTGCCGGGTTATAGACATTTTGTGTCTCGCCACTTGCGCCGGATGTATTCTGTCCCCCGATGATATGTTCGATAATGGTCATTCCAGATTCCTGATGATGGTTGCCAAGGTCTCAAAGGCAAAGTCAATATGCGTTTTTTCAATGATAAGCGGCGGTGAGAGGGCGATGGTATCGCCCGTGGTGCGGATAAGAAGCCCCATCTCATAGGCTTTCAGAAACGCCTCAAAAGCCCGTTTCGTCGGCTTGCCGGGATAAGGCTCCAGCTCTATTCCCGCGATAAAGCCCATATTGCGCAGGTCAATCACATGGGGCAGGCCCTTCAGCGAATGAACCGCCTGCTGCCAATAATCGGACAGGTCGGTGGCGCGGGTCAGAAGGCCATCTTCCTGATAAGTATCAAGGGTGCCGAGGGCCGCCGCGCAGGCCATGGGATTACCGGAAAAAGTATAGCCGTGGAAAAATTCCACCATATTTTCCGGCCCTTCCATAAAGGCCTCGTAAATCTTGTCCTGAACGAAAACCGCGCCCATGGGAATAACCCCGTTGGTCAGCCCCTTGGCCGTGGTCACAATATCCGGCTCCACACCGAATTTATCAACCGCGAACGGCGTACCCAGACGTCCAAATCCAGTGATAACCTCATCAAAGATCAGCAGAATACCGTGGGTATCACATATCTTGCGCAGCCGTTCCAGATAGCCTTTGGGCGGCAGAATAACCCCAGCGGAGCCGGCCAGCGGTTCCACAATCACCGCCGCAATGGTGGACGGGTCATGCAATTGGCATAAACGTTCCAGATCATCGGCAAGCTCGGCGCCATTCTCCGGCTGACCCTTGGCAAACAAATTACCCTCAACACCATGCGTATGGCGCAGGTGATCAACCCCCGCCACCAGAGTGCCAAACATCTTGCGGTTGGCAGGCATACCGCCCACGGACATGCCGCCGAAATTAACCCCGTGATAGCCTTTTTCCCGGCCAATCAGGCGGGTGCGGTGACCTTCCCCACGGACGCGATGATAGGCCAGCGCCATTTTAAGGGCGGTCTCGACAGATTCAGAACCGCTGTTGGTGAAAAACACCCGGTTCAGATCGCCGGGCATCATGGACGCCAGACGGCTCGCCAGTTCAAATTGTTTTGGGTGGCCCATCTGGAATGCCGGGGCATAATCCAGCTCAGATACTTGTTTCTTTATCGCCTCCACAATGCGCGGGCGATTATGCCCGGCGTTACAGCACCACAGACCGGCAATACCGTCCAGAACATCGCGCCCGTCAGAGGTCTTGAAATACATGCCATCGGCACCGACAATCATTCGGGGATTGGCTTTAAACTGCCGGTTGGCGGTAAAGGGCATCCAATAGGCATTAAGATCATTTGGGCGCAGGGTCATGAGGATTCTCCCATAGGATTCTTAGGATGGTCGGGCCATGTGAGATACGGCAAGTCATTCTTGACCGGCATCATTTCAATACAATTCGGCACCGGACAGATAATAGCACAAAGATTACAGCCCACACAGTCCTCATCCACCACCGTAAAGCGGCGCTTGCCATCCGCCGCCACGTCGAAAGTGATCGCCTGATGGGACGTATCCTCACAGGCAATATGACAGCGGCCACATTCTATGCAGGCGTCCTGATCAATGACCGCCTTGGTGTCGAAATTCATGTTTAATTCGTTCCAGTCCACGGTATTTTTCATGGCCAGACCGCGGAAATCATCAATGGTCTTATAGCCCTTGGCATCCATAAAGGCGGACAGGCCGAGGATCATATCATCAACGATGCGAAACCCGTAAAGCATGGCGGCGGTACAGACCTGTAACGCGGTCGCGCCCAAGGCGATAAATTCCGCCGCATCGCGCCAGTTTTCTATGCCGCCAATGGCTGAAATATCAATGTCTCTGGTTTCCGGGTTACGGGCAATCTCCGCCACCATATGGAGCGCGATGGGCTTGACCGCCACCCCGCAATAGCCGCCGTGACTGCCCTTGCCATCCACTATCGGGTTCGGAGCCATGGCGTCCAGATCAACGGATATTACCGAATTGACCGTATTGATCAGGGATACCGCATGAGCGCCCCCGGCCTTGGCCGCCTCCGCCGCCCATAATATATTGGTGATATTGGGGGTCAGTTTGGTAAAGACCGGAATATCCACCGCTTCGCGAACCCAGCGGGTGGTCTGTTCGATCATTTCCGGCACCTGACCAATGGAAGACCCCATCCCCCGCTCGCACATACCGTGGGGACAACCCAGATTAAGTTCAATCCCATGTACGCCGGAATTGGCAATTTTTATGGCAAGTTCTTTCCACGATCTTTCGTCAATCTGCGCCATCATGGAGCCAATGATCACCCGGTCGGGCCATTCTTTGCGCACCTGCTCAATTTCGCGCAGGTTAACGTCCAGCGGACGGTCGGAAATAAGTTCGATATTATTAATGCCGATGACATCACGGTTGCTGTTCATATGGGCGCCGTAGCGGCTGGACATATTGATCACCGGCGGGTCTTCGCCGAGCGTCTTCCAGACCACCCCGCCCCATCCGGCTTCAAAAGCGCGAACCACATTGATGTATTTATCGGTGGGCGGGGCCGAGGCCAGCCAGAAAGGGTTGATGCTCTCAATCCCGGCGATGGTACATCTTAAATCAGCCATATCAAGCTCCCTTACTGTTCTTTAGCCAGGCATCCACGGCTACGGCGGCCTGTTTGCCATCCTCGACCGACTGTACCGTCAGGTCTTCGCCGCTATGCACGCAATCACCGCCCGCGAAGACGCCGGGTCGGGAGGTTTGATAGTCGCCCGAAATTTTCAATTTCCCGCCGTCCATATCCAGCCCGGACAGGCTGGCCGTATCAAGATTTTGCCCAATCGCCTTCAGGAGCATATCACAGGGAATATCATAAGTTTCGCCGGTGCCGACAAGCTTGCCCCCTTTAAGCATTGTCTGCTCAAAGGTAACGCCGGTCACCGCATCCGCCCCCTGTATGGCAACAGGTTTTGACCACAGCCGGACCATGACCCCGCATTTACGGGCAAGCTCCACCTCAAATTCTGTGGCCCCCATTTGGTCTGCCCCGCGCCGATATGCCAGCGTCACATTGCCAGCCCCCAGCTTTTTAGCCTGTACCGCCGCATCAATAGCCGTATTGCCACCGCCAATGATAATCACATCCCGCCCCAATTTTATCCGGGACAGGTCACCCGTTTGCCGAATGTCCGCGATGAAATCAATGGCATCAAGAATACCGCCCTTATCCCCCCCCTCAAGACCAAGGCCATTGGCCGTCCCGAGGCCGATCCCTATGAAAACAGCATCATGCTGTTTCTGCAAGTCTAGTCTTCCACTGTCAGGGACTTGCCCAGCTCCTCGTTGTAGAAAATCTCTATTCCGCCGATCCCAAGCAGAAAATCAACTTCGCGCGCCGCAAAATCCGCCACCATTTTATAGGCGGCCAGACCATATTCATTCAAACCGCCGGGTTTTGACTTTGCCTCATAAACACTGACCTTATGGCCCAGCATGGCGGCCCGATGAGCAAAGGACAAACCCGCAGGCCCCGCGCCCACAACCGCGATATGCCGTCCGCTATCCGGCGCACGATTAAAGGGATGAGGGCCATTCTCCGCCATCAGGTGATCCGTGGCATAGCGTTGCAACAGTCCGATCTCAACCGGCTTATGCCCCGTCACATTATGGACGCAGGCCTGTTCGCATAACACCTCCGTCGGGCAGGCCCGGGCGCAGGTGCCGCCCATAATATTCTCAGACAAAATCGTATGGGCCGCGCCGGTCACATTGCCGGTTCTGATCTGATGAATGAAAGTTGGAATATCAATAGAGGTCGGGCAGGCCTGAATACAGGGAGCCTCATAACAATAAAGACAATGACTGGCCTCAGGCACAACACTCAGAGCATCCAGCGACTCATGCAAGTCCTCAAAAAATACTGATGCGGCCTGACCTGAAATTGCGCTTTTTTCACTGGCATTATTGGTCATAAATGTCCTCCTGTTGAAGGTAATACTATTGAAATTTGACCATTTAGTCAAATATTATTTTGAGGCCATATCCCGATAGTGGTTGCCTGTCGCCATCACTTAACGATATAATTCAGGAAAATGAGTTAAGCCTTCAAATACAAAGGGACATTATGTCAATAGAATTGCACCGGGGCGACCTGCCGGACACTGTAAAATTTACCGGTTCCGTGGCCATAGATACGGAGACAATGGGGCTAAATCCCCATCGGGACCGGCTGTGTCTGATCCAGCTGTCCAGCGGTGATGGTAACGCCCATCTTGTCCAGATTGCCCAGGGTCAGACCAAAGCCCCGAACCTGAAAGCCATGCTGGAAGATCATAATCTGACCAAGATTTTTCATTTCGCCCGCTTTGATGTGGCGGTGTTGAATAAATATCTGGGGGCCAGAGTACGGCCTGTCTATTGCACCAAAATAGCCTCGCGCCTTGTGCGTACCTATACGGACCGTCACGGGTTGAAAGACCTGTGCCGGGAGTTAATCGGAGTGGATATATCCAAAAAACAACAAAGCTCTGACTGGGGCGCAGACGAGCTTTCGCAGGATCAGTTGGAATATGCGGCCTCGGATGTGCTGTATCTGCATAAGCTGGTCGGGCGGCTGGATGTGATGCTGGAGAGAGCGGGTCGCCGGGATCTGGCCAAGTCCTGTTTTGAATTTTTACCCACCCGCACGGATCTTGACCTGATGGGCTGGAACGATCAGGATATTTTCGCCCATAGTTAGGGTGAAGCACTTGAATATAGGCCGTTAAAACACTAGGTTTATAAAGAACACATTTTTAAAAAAAACATGATAACAGGACTTTGTCTGTGTCACCTAATCAAACAGCATCCCCCGACGCGCGCGGCAATTTATTGCCCAATACGGCGGTTACCTATGCCCAGATGCAAAAAGAAATCGACCGGATCGCCCGGCTGAAAAAGATCGTCCCTGTCCTGACGGTGATCACGCTTGTTGCCCTTGTTCTCTATCCGGTGGTTAACAGCAAAGAGGGCAGCTTTACGCTGGCCATTGACCGGCTGGAAGAACGGGATGAAAATGCCAAGCTGATCAAGCCGCGCTACGTCGGTATCGACAGATATAATCAACCAGTGAATATTTCGGCGGAAATGGCCTTTCGCAAAAGCAATGATGACAAGGATTATTACCTGAAAAATCTTTTGGCCGATATGAAAATGCATGACGGCACCGGTATCAAAATACGGGCCGCCAGCGGTATGCTGGATGCGGAAGCGCAGGAGGTTACGCTGGATGGAACTGTGACCATCGCCACCGAAAATAATTTCAACCTAGCCACTAATCAGGCTTTTTTCCTGATCAACGAAAAAATTGCCACGGGTGAGAATGGCGTTACCGGGTCCATGCCATTTGGAAATTTCAGCGCCGATAAATTTCACGTGGATGTGGATCAGGAAATCATCCGCCTTAAACATAACGTAAAACTGCATTATAATCCGGCGGGTGCCGATGATACCCCCAAAGCCGATAACGGCGATAACTCATAACAAAACCGATGGAACAAAATTTTGGTTATGCATAAAAACATCAGACAAATATTTACCGCTCTCCTGCTGATCACCCTGCTGGCCCTGCCCGGCAGGATAGCCATGGCACAAGTTACCGCCAATACGGCTCTTGACACAAAATCCCCGGTGAATTTAAGCAAGAGCGTTGACATCAGCGCCGATGAACTGGAAGCAAATCTGCGCAAGGATATTGTTATTTTCGTCGGCAATGTTGTGGTCGCTCAAAAAGACCTGACCCTGAATTCAGACCGGGTAACGGTTTTTTATCAGGGCGACAAGAAAGACGGCTCCGCCATCAACCGTATTGATGCCTCCGGCAGTGTCCGGTTGACCACCAAAACAGAAACCATCCATTCCACATGGGGCATTTATGATTTCACGGACAAGATAATTACCCTGGGCGGTAAGGTGGTCCTGAAACGAAAAGACGGGGAAATCAAGGGCAAGCGGCTGGTGTATAACCTTGAAAGCGGCCTGATTACCATTGAGAGCGATCCCAAGGGTGACGGACGGGTTAAAGGCCAGTTTACATTGCCAAAAAAACAATAAGCATTACAGTAGTCTGTTAACATTTATACGATAAAAAGAAACCATGAACCAAACGCAACTATCACCACTTCAAAAAGATGCCACCACCACCACGCCGCAGCTTAGCAGCGGGCTGGTCATTGATGCGGTTGAAAAGACATTTAATAAACGCCCGGTCCTTAAAGGCGTCAGCCTGCAAGTGAAAAAAGGCGAGGTGGTCGGCCTGCTCGGCCCCAATGGGGCGGGCAAGACAACCAGCTTCTATTCCATGATCGGGCTGATCGAACCGGATGCGGGCCGCATATTGCTGGACGGTCATGATATTACCTGCCTGCCCATGTATCGCCGGGCACAGCTTGGTATTGGTTACCTGCCGCAGGAGGCTTCTATCTTTCGCGGCATGACGGTGGAGGAAAATATCTGGGCCGTACTTGAAATTTGCGAAAAAGACCGCAAGGTACGGGAAGAAATGCTGGAAAGCCTGCTAAACGAATTTTCCATTACTCATATCCGCCATGCATCGGCCCTTGCCCTGTCGGGCGGAGAGCGCAGACGGGTGGAAATCGCCCGCGCCCTGGCCACCCGGCCCAGCTTTATTTTATTGGATGAGCCTTTTGCGGGAATCGATCCCATCGCTATTTCCGATATTCGTAATCTTGTTTCCCATCTGAAAGACAGGGGGATCGGCGTTTTGATTACCGATCACAATGTACGGGAAACCCTTGAAATCATTGACAGAGCCTACATCATTCATGACGGACAGGTTTTGATGTCCGGCACGCCGGAAGAAATTGTCGCAAATGAGGACGTTCGTCGTGTATACTTGGGGGACAGCTTTAGTTTATAAAGCGGGATAGAATAAATATGGCACTATCGCCACGAATAGAATTAAAATTATCGCAGTCTCTGGTCATGACACCCCAGTTGCAGCAGGCGATCAAGCTGTTGCAATATTCCAATATTGACCTGGTGGATTTTGTGACTGAGGAGATTGAGAAAAATCCGCTTCTTGAGCTTGGCGACAGCAACCAGCCCGCGACCAAAGTGGCGGAAGCTGCCCCAGAGAGCAGTGAGGTGAAACCTGTTGCCACGTCTGATGATTATCTGAACAACCCCGGCGGCGAGAATCAGAATGCCGAAACGGCGCTGGACACCAATTTTTCCAACGAGTTTAACAATGACTGCTCCATTGATGCGGTGGCCCCGGCGGCCTCCGGCGGTGATCTGGGCTTAAGCTCAAAATCCATGGTTGGCGGCGGGGGCAGTTTCGATGGCGGCGATTTTGCCTTTGACCTGCGCCTAACGGAAGAAATATCCTTAAGTGATCACCTTCTGGCCCAGCTTAATCTGCTGTCCGAAGAAGCCAATGACAAGATCATCATCCGCTTTCTGATCGGCATGCTGGATGAGGCAGGTTATCTGTCCGAAAGCAGTGAGCTTATTGCCGAGCGTTTTGGCTGTGACGTAGAAGAAATCGAACGGATTATCAAAATTGCCCAGACATTGGAGCCGGTCGGCGTTTTTGCCCGCGACCTGAAAGAATGCCTGAAGATACAGCAACGCAATAATGACCGGCTGGATCCGGCTATGGAGACCTTGCTTGATAATCTGGACCGGTTGGCCAAGCGGGACTATAATGCTCTGATGCGCCTGTGTATGATCGATGTCGAGGATTTAAAAGACATGATTAAGGAGATTCAGGCCCTCAACCCACGGCCTGGCATGATCTTTAACACCGTTATATCCCAGACAGTTATCCCTGATGTCTTTATCCGAAAAGGCCCAAAGGGCGGCTGGCTTGTGGAATTAAACAGTGAAACCCTGCCAAAGGTATTGTTTAACAACCGTTATTTCACAGAGATCAAAAGCCATACCAAGGGCAAGGAAGACAAGGAATATCTGGCGGAATGTGCAGCCTCGGCAAACTGGCTGGTCAAGGCACTGGACCAAAGAGCCCGAACAATCCTGAAAGTTTCCGCAGAATTGGTCAAACATCAGGAAAATTTCTTTGAGAAGGGTGTCAAGCACCTCAAACCCCTGAATCTGAAAACCATTGCCGATGCCATAGAGATGCATGAAAGTACGGTGAGTCGCGTGACCTCCAATAAATTCATTGCCACCAATCGTGGCATCTTTGAAATGAAATATTTCTTTACCACCGCCATTGCGGCCATGGAAGGCGGCGAAAGCCACTCATCGGAATCTGTCAAGCATACCATACAGGCCCTGGTCGACGGTGAAAGCCCGAAAAAAATTCTCTCTGACGACAAGCTGGTCACAATCCTCAAGTCAGAAGGCATTGATATTGCAAGGAGAACAGTTGCCAAATACAGAGAAGCTTTAAATATCCCCTCCTCCATACAACGGCGGAGAATTAAGAATGCTGCTTTCTAGAATGATATATATCAGGAAAAAACCAGATAGCGTTTCCTGTGGAAAGCAGTAAAAAAGGACAGCATGAATATATCTGTTCATCCTATCCTTTCAAGCGGAAGATTGCGCGGACTTGACAAAGCTCAAGTCTGACACTAACTTCCCCGGCTTTGGATGATAATTAATACAAATTCAGGTATTTTTGTCATTACGGCTTTCGTTAAAACAAGCTATCTGAGAATGGTTCGAGTTAAAATGAATATTATCGTTACAGGCAAACAAATGGACATCGGCGAAAGCCTGAAGTCATATGTTGAAGGTCATATCGACGGCATAGTTGATAAATATTTTGAAAATACGATTGATACAATCGACGGCACTGTAACGATGTCGAAAAATGCCCATTTGCACCGTGCGGATTGCAATGTTCACTTGGGACACGGCGTATATTTACAAACCCATGCCGAAGAAAAAGACGTTTATGCAGCCTTTGATGCTGCCGCAGAAAAAATGGAAAAACGTCTGCGCCGCTATAAAAGGCGGCTGACAAATCACCATAAAGAACGCCCCAATATAGAGCGGGCTCATGCGGCACAATATAATGTCTTTAAGGCAGAACCGGAAGCTGCAGAAGAAGCCAATGAGAACCTCCAACCGGCAATTATCGCAGAAATGCAACTTGATATTCCGGAAGTGTCCGTCAGTGATGCGGTTATGCGGCTGGACCTTGGGGAGTTGCAAACCCTCATGTTCCGCAACAGCGCCCACGGCGGACTGAATGTGGTTTATCGGCGGAGCGATGGAAATATAGGCTGGATTGATCCGAAACTGGATTAACATCAGACCGAAAGTGGATTAACAACAGAAAATAGTCCGTATGGAAATTACTGACCTAATTGATCTGGGCGCTATCATCCCGGATTTAAAAGCCACCAGCAAGAAACAGACTTTGCAGGAATTGGCATGTTACGCGGAGAAAATCATCCCGCAGGCCCATCATGATATTCTTGATGTGTTGCTTGAACGGGAACGATTGGGCACCACTGGCGTGGGGCATGGTGTTGCCATCCCCCACGGCAAGTTCCCTAACCTTGACCGCCCTTACGGACTATTTGCCCGCCTTGACCAGCCCGTTGATTTTGAATCGCTTGATGATCAACCCGTTGATCTGATATTCCTGCTTCTGGTGCCGGAAACGGCGGGGGCAGATCACTTGAAAGCGCTGGCGAAAGTATCCCGAACGCTCAGAGACAAATCAATTTGTGAGAAATTACGTGGCTCTGAAGGTGGTGGAGCCATCTATGCCATATTAACATCGGCATCCCAATCCAGCCACGCGGCCTAGGCCGTATCAGATGTCACTCGCTGAGTAAGGCATATTTTCCCGTGGCCGCTGTCTGAGCCGTCACGGTATTTTCTGGTAGGAATATGCCGATAATCAAAGCAAATGCAAGAACCATGGACAGGGTGATGATCATCCTTTTCATGTTCTTCTTGTCTTCCGATTGATGAGAAACTTCAGTCATAATTACCCACTACTTTCTTATACAGAGGGGCCGCCTCATAAAATATGAACGGCCCCTGACCCATAATCATAAAATGTTTTTATACGCCGCCGTCCGGCCCGCTTTCTGTCTTGTCAGAATAGACCTTCCGGCGAAATTCTTCGGCTTTTTCAACATCCGCGTCAGGAACAGTGCCTTCAGCCACTTCCGGAATACGGACCCAGCAATCGGTTCCCTGCTGTCTGATTTCCTTGCAGGCGTCCTGCGCTTCCTTCAAACTGGTCAACGGCCCAGCATTCAGACGGTAATAAAAGCCATGTGGTCCACCTGAGAACTTGGCTTCCCCAAGGTCAACTTCTGACCGGCGGGGTTCCAGATCACCAATAATATCGAAATATTTCTTTTTCAACTTTTCCCATCCGGGCATCAATTCAGATTTCTTGCGGTAAGCCGCAATCTGCAAGGCCCAGCCTTGTGGACCCAATAGCGGCGGGACATTTTCTTCTTCCGGCTCAACAACAGCCATGGGCTCTGGCGGCACCTCCACAAGGCGGGCCACGGTAATATTCTTTACCCGGCTGTTATCTTCATAGGTCTCATTGGCGATCTCTGCGGTATTGGTTTTGGGATTGGTGGACTGACGTACAACCGCATTAAACCGTTCCTCCGCCGGAAGGCTGGCAAGGATTCTGAAATAACCAAGGTTTTCATTGGTCAGGTCCGGACCATTATCAATGGACAACAAACGTGCGGACATAACCTCGTCCCCGGCCAGGGCATAGGCCATGGCCAGATTCTGCCGATGGCTCGCATTGGCATCCTTATGTTGTGCGGCCAGCTTCAATATCTCTATGGCCTGACCATGACGGGCCTGCAAGGCCAGTGACAGCCCGTAATTATTCAAAAGTTTCAGGTTATCCGGTTCAATTTCCAGACCATCCTTATAGACTTCCATCGCGGCCCGGCCATTGCCCTGTAGCTCCAAAGCCACCGCAAGGCTGCTGATGGCCTCCACATCGCGCGGGTTAATAGAAACCGCATCCCGAAGCATGGGCACAGCCATGGTCGGACGGTTAAGGGAAATGAATGTCTTGCCCAGACCACGAAGGGCACGGGGGTTTTGCTCATCCCGGGACAGGGCATCTTTATAGGCTTCTTCCGCCTGTTGATATTGACCAATGGCCCGCAGGCTGTCGCCAAGTCCGACCAGCGGTTCTGAAGCAAAAGAATAATATTTCATCGCCCGGCGATAAAGCGGGATGGCCGCATTATGATCCCCCTGCGCCGCCATTTCATCGGCTAGGGCCAGAAAACTGCTCACAGGGGCTGATGTTGACGCCGCCTGCACTGTTTTGCTGCTGGAGCTTTCATAGCTGGACGTATTGTAATCGGGGCCGTTGGAACAGGCCACTAGGAACAACGGGACCGCGACCGAAGCCAGCATCCGTGTCATGGTCACAGCGTATTTCTTACGCGGCATTTTCTGTGTCATTTTATTATCACTCTTTATCATCTTACACTCCGTTCATAAGGCTTCCGCTATCACGGCTCGACCCTATCTGTTTTGAGTTGCAACATTCAGTTCGGCGACCTGATCGCCGTTTTCAGCCAGATAAATATCAAGGGCTTCACTGAGTATTGTTTGGCAGCTTTTGCGGGTATGGGCAGAGAATATCCGTAATTTCAGATGATCTTCCTCAACCATACGCAAGGTCATCGCAATGCGCTTGCTTTCCGCTGGCTCTATAGACGATTTACTGGATTGTGATTTACTGGTCGAAAGCTTCCCTCTGGTGACAGATTTTTTCTGTCTGGATTCTTTTTCTTTCAGGCTAACGCTTTCATTATGCTTGGCGCCTTTTTGACGGCCCGTCAGTTCCTTAATTGTCTCAATAGCATCATCCAGAGGTGTTGAAACATCTTCACTCTGTACTGGTGCCGCAAAACTGTCAAAGGCCTGCTGATTCATGAAAGCCGATGCCGGTGTTGGGGCGGCTGATCCTTTTCTGGCCAGCAACGCACCTGTTAGACGGGATACCTGTTTTACATTTTTATCTTTTGTCATAATCTTTTAAGCCTGTACTTGTTTGCGACCAAAACCACTACGCGGGTGCGTGCCTTTTACCTGCGTTGCCTGATGCTGGAAAACTGTCCGTCTGAAATTCTTCTCAAGCCGGTCATTGATATAGTCCCACAGATCTTCAACCTCTCTGGCTGATTTCCCATTGGGATTTACTTCCATAACCGTTCTGCCATCAATCATGGATGAGGCATATTCCGTTCTATGGTGAAGGGTAATCGGTGCCACGGTCCCATGTTGTGAGAGGGCAATGGCGGCATCGGAGGTAATCCGGGCGCGTGGTGTCGCGCCGTTGACTACAAACATAAAGGGTTTATCGCTCCGGTCAGCAAGTTCTACTGTACCACCGGCAGCGCGAAGATCATGGGGACTTGGCCTTGTGGGGATAACAATCAAATCCGCAACGGCAATAACGCTCTGAATAGCCAGTGTAATCGCCGGTGGCGTGTCTATAATCGCTAATTTAAACCCCTGCGCCCGCAATTCATCCAGGTCGGTCATCAAACGTGATACATTGGACTGGGCGAAGGCCGGTGTCGGGGCTTCCCGCTCATTCCACCATTCTGTAAGACTTCCCTGTGGGTCTGTATCAATCAAGACCACCGGGCCCGCGTCGGCCAATTCGGCCTGAACCGCGATATGTCCGCTTAGCGTCGTTTTCCCCGATCCACCTTTTTGTGAGGTAAATGCTAATACACGCATAAATTTCAACCTTGTTCGATTTAAAAAAACGCCCCGATTCCCAACTGCAAAATCCACAGGCATTACTGTTACGATATGATTATGACGTTCAGGTCTTAAGAAATCGTAAAGCAGGCGGGCATTTTTCTTTTCTAACGCTTTGATAATCAATGGATTATTCATAAAATTTTCACTATATTAGGTCATATTTCTTGTTCAAACGCGCCAACGCATAGCTGGAAGGAACGAAAGAAGATGACATATCCTGCCCTGAAAAAGAGCCTTTGGTTCATGGTTATACTCTGGAGTGGCCTGTCACTGACGAGCCTTCCGGCTAAGGCCACGGTTGCGGACGGCGTCTATGCCTATGAAAAGGGCGACTATCAAAAAGCACGTATGGAATGGCTGCCCTATGCCGCCTTGGGCAATCCCAACGCCTTGTATAACTTAGGCCAGCTATCCCGTATGGGGCGCGGTGTTGAGAAAGATTATGCCAAAGCCAGAGAATATTACCTGCGTGCGGCGGAAAAGGGCCATGTGGGCGCCCAGCGCAATCTGGGAACCCTGTATTATTTTGGTCGCTTGGGAGAGGTTGACTATGCCAAAGCCCATAACTGGCTTCTGAAAGCCGCCAAAAACGGCGATCCCAGATCACAGCTTATGACCGGCACTATGTATTACAATGGCGAGGCCGTAGAGAAAGACCCACTCAAAGCCTATGCCTGGATCTCATTATCGGCCCAAAGCGGCCTTGGCAATGCCAAGACCTCCCTTGACAAGCTGAATGGCGCCATGACGTCAGAGGACATTAAAAAGGCGAAAAAACTGATTCCGGCCATGATTTCCCGGCAACTCTCCCCCGATGATGTGGGCCTGATGGTCAAGCAGCCGGACTCCGCCGCACCGACAATGGCCGAAATTACCCCGCCTGCGCCGTCAAAGGTGGCAGAGACCCCTGCCCCAGAACAAACGGCGGGCATAACAGCAGACGATAATTACCGCATCCAACTAGGTTCCTTTCGGGCCGAAGACGTGGCGCAAAAAACGCTAGACAGCTTACAGGAAAAATTCTCGGATATTATCGGCGGTCATCAGGGGACTATTGAGTTTGCCGACCTTGGCGAAAAAGGCATCTATTACCGCCTGCAACTCAGCCCGTTTCAGGACAGGGCGTCAGCCAACGAACTCTGCGCACAGCTTACCCAAGCGGGTCAGGGGTGTTATGTGCTGAAAAGGTGACCTCAACCAGTCCCCGAACGCTGTTGCCCATATATATATGGTCCGCCTGTAACAGGTCGGGGATGGTCAGGCACTTTTCCTGAATTTTAGCGTCTCCCGCCAACAAAGACTGGCGCAATATGCCGTCCAGCAGACCGCACTCAACGGGCGGGGTATAAAGATTATCCCCCCGTTTGACGAATATGGTGTTAAAGGCCCCTTCGGTAATCTCATCCTTTTCATTGGTGAAGATCACATCATAGCTGCCATATTCATGCCGGTGGTGCTTTAATTCCTGATCATATAACGTCCGGTCAGTTGTCTTGTGATAGAGCATCACATTCCGGCTATCCATAACTTTCCGGGACAGGGTAATGACCTTACCCGCTCCATTCTCCTCAATAGGGGTGGAGGTTATGGAAATTTGGCCGGACAGGGATAACAACAGCCGAACCTTCCAGACGTCTTCCGGACCGAGGAACTGCGCATGATCACTCAGATCATTCAATATGGCCTCTTGATCACAGGCAAAATCAAAATATTCTGCCGAGGCACACAGCCGTTGCATATGCCGGTCAAGCAGATGGTATCCTTTCTTGTCCCAACGCAGGCTTTCAATCAGATGAAAATCCCGGAAGGGTCTGACCGCAAAATCCGCCTTTAACAGACATTCATCATATTCCGACTGTACGTCTGAATCCGCCACGATAGCACTGCCGATGCCCATCTCGCCCCGGCCATCCTTATCAATGGTAAGCGTACGTATGGGTACACTGAAACAACAATCTCCGTCCGGTCCCATATAGCCTATGGCCCCGGTATATATACCGCGCGGGCTTTTCTCCAATTCTGAAATAATTTCCATGGCCCTAATTTTCGGAGCGCCCGTGACAGAGCCACAGGGGAACAAAGCCTTGATCAGATCCACCATATCCGCCCCGTCCGGTACTCTGGCCTCTATGGTGGAGGTCATCTGAAACAGGGTGCTGTATTTCTCCACATCATACAGGCTTTTCAGCTTTACCGATGCCGGTTCAGATATTTTGGCCAGATCATTGCGCAGAAGATCCACAATCATCAGGTTTTCCGCCCGGCTCTTGTCATCTTTTTGCATGGTGTCGGCTTTAATGGCATCCTCCGCCAAAGTCCGGCCCCGCCCGCAAGTGCCTTTCATGGGCTTTGTGATAATATTCTGCCCGTCTTTCCGGAAGAAAAGTTCCGGGCTCAGGGACAGAACCGACAGGTTATCGGACAAAATCATCGCGCCATATTCAACCCGCTGTGCTTTCCTCAAGGCCGCAAAGCAAGCTTCAGGATTTCCGGAAAAATCAAACAGGGCCTTCAGGGTAAAATTAACCTGATAAACATCCCCCGCCGTCAGGTAAGCCTGAATCTTGTCAAATGCCGCCTCATAATCCGCCCGCGTAATATTCAGCCGCATATTTTCTATGGCGTAGCCCGCCGCCGATTTTTCGGCCCAATGATCTTCACTTTCCGCAGAGGTCATTTTTTGACATTTATCATAAATACCAAAGCATAAAAACGGCACTGCATTGGTGTCCTGCCCCAAGGTGGCAAGACGTCCCTCCATAAACAGGCCGGTTTCATAGCTGATCCAGCCCGCCGCATAATAGCCCGCCGCCAGAAAATCCCTGATCTGGTCAAAGGCCGCCGCGATCTCGCCTGATTTTCTGGCAACAACCATATGAGCGGGATTCTGAAATGAATAAGACGATACGCCCCGCTGTTCCGAGCGGTTATTATCTAAAAATACTGAAAAATTTCCGCCTGATTTCTGCGCCATGGAAAAACTCGTAAAGGATGATCAGACTATTATCACAGCCCCGGCCTTGTCGGTCAACCGGGCATTTACCAGAGGCAGGTCTTTCAGGCAATCTTTTATAGCCGCCACAGGCATGGCGTAAAAGGCGGTGGACAAGGCATCCGCCAACGTAGCCTTTCGCGCCGTCACCGTCACCGACAGGTAACGATCTGCGCTTTTGCCGCTATGGGGGTCAAATAGGTGATGATAGGTGCCGCGCCCGTCAAAGACATCGCCCTGCCCGGATGAGGTGGCTATCGCCCCATCCGTAATCTCAAGAATATTCGAAAACTGTCCCAACTTTATCGGATCCATCAGACCGATACGCCAAGGACTTTGGTCTGCCTGTGGTCCCAACGCGCGATATTCACCAATATCCACCAGAACCGACGTCATGCCCTCACTTTTCAGATAGTCCGCCACCCGGTCCGTCACATAGCCCTGCGCAATACCATTCAGGGTCACCGCCATCCCCGTCTGATCAAAGGCAATCCTGTCCGGTGAAATTTGGAGTTTTTCGTAACCAATTTTACCCTGCAAGGCGCGCAAGGCATTGGGTAATGGGTCGGCTCCCCGGCCCTGCGATGAGAAAAAATCCTTGTAAAACTGCCAAAGGGGCTGAACCGTCACATCAAACGCGCCGGATGTCATTCGGCTGACCCCGTGGCTCATCTGTAACAGATCAACAAAATCCGTTGGCGGATTATCAATGGCCCCCAGTCGGTTAAGGCGTGACAGTACAGAATCCTGTCGGTACAGACTGAACAGCTCCTCCATATCATTAATGATTTTCCGGGCGTTTTGAATGATCCGCCGGGCAGCATTACCATCCGTATGGTAAAGTTGCAGAGACACCTCTGCGCCCAAGGCAAAGCCCTGCCACTTATATAGTTCAGGTCTATTCTGTTGGCTAAACGCCAGCGCGCCATTGGGTAAAATTCCCATCAGGCAACTGGCCGCCATCAATTTAATCAGTCTTCTGCGTTTCATAAATACCGACATTAATTCATTGGGTGATCATTGTCACAATATTATGTTTTTAATATTGATAATGCAAATCATTTGTGATAGCTAATATTAATTAATAATATTGAGAATGATTATTAGTATTGAAAATTAACACAGAGTACACATGATGACCCTTAAGAATACACCCCTTATCTTTGGCCTGTCCTTCGTTCTTTCAGCTTCAACAGCCATTGCTCAAACCCCGCCCCTGCAAGACATGCCCACCCGGGCAGAAATGTGGCAAATGATCCTGCACCAACAGGAACAGATCAAAAAACTGGAAACTATCGTCGGCATTACCACTGAAAAAGTGGCGGAAACCGAAAAGAAGATCGAAGCCACGGGAGAAATACTGGATCAGGTTGCCCTCTCGGGTGGTTTGGAGACATCTCATGGCAGTTCAGGGGCAACAACCGTTGGCGGCTATGCTGAACTCCATTATAACGGCGGCAAAAAGGATCAAATCGACCAGCATCGTTTTGTTATATTCCTCGGTCATGAATTCAGCGATAAAATACGTTTTTACAGCGAACTGGAAGTCGAACATGCCATATCCGGTAGCGGTCAGGTCGGGGCCGTTGAAATGGAACAGGCCTTTATGGAGTTTGACCTGACTGAACGCACCCGGGCCAGTGTGGGCATGCAGCTTGTCCCCGTGGGCATCGTAAATGAAACCCATGAGCCAGCGACATTTTACGGGGTAGAACGTAACAGTGTCGAAAACAAGATCATTCCGACCACATGGCGTGAAGCCGGCGTGATGCTAAGCGGCAATTTGAATGACAGTTTCAGCTATGATGTGATGATGCATTCCGGACTGGACACCACCGGCTATGGCTATAAAATACGTAAAGGTCGCCAGCAGGTTGGCAACGCGCCGTGGAAAAATACCGCCGTTACTACACGGGTGAAATGGCATGGCTTGCCCGGGGTAAAGGTTGCTGCCAGCTTCCAATATCAGGATGATATAACCCAGAGCGGCGGCATAGACGAAAAAGCCACAGCGACCCTGTTTGAGATCAATACCGAAATCAACCGCGCAGTGAGCGAAAATACGTCTTTCGGTCTTCGCGCCCTCTATGCCCAGTGGAACGTTCAGGCCGATACAGCGCGGCTCCTTGGCCGGAATATACAGCGCGGCTGGTATGTGGAACCCTCTTATAAAATCACACTGGATGAAAATAATGCCATCGGTTTCTTTGCCCGATACAGCCTGTGGGATAATGAGGCCGGGGATAACATAGACAGCAGCTTTCGCCAAACCACCCTCGGCGTCAGCTATTGGCCTCACGAGAATGTTATACTAAAGCTGGATTATCAGATTGACAATTTTGCCAATAGCCTTCAGGAAGATAATCGGGTTAATCTTGGGCTTGGGTTACAATTCTAGGACCATTCTGAAATGAGACGATTGTTCATATCCATATTTTTCATGGTTCTGTTTCTGTCACCGGCAATGGCAAAGGTGACGGCCATAGAGGAAAGCTACCTGAAAGCCACCGACTATATCGTGGCGGCCTTGGGCGCGAGGCCGGACAAGCCGGGCATCATATGGGTGACGAGAGATTTAAAGCCACAGATTACAAGGATACTGCGGAAAAAAGTCTTTCCCCTGCGCTATCGCTATTACCAGCAGGGCAATCGTACCGTATGGATTTTAAATGTGGTGGGCAGAACCATGCCCATCACCACCGGCATCACCATCGAAGACGGCAGAATCATTGACCTGACCGTTTTGACATTCCGGGAAAGCCGGGGGTCAGAAATCCGGTTTCCGGCTTTTAAAAATCAATTTGACCAAATTTTCCTGACCGAAAAACTGCGCCTGTCCAAACCCATCAACGGCATATCCGGGGCCACCATGTCCTCCAACGCCATGAAAAAGGCCAGCCGCCTGGCCCTCTATTTAAACAGCAAACTTATGGAAAAAGATGACCCGTCAAAAGAAAAATAATAACCGGATAATGCAAAAAACAATCCGGAGGTGGCACAGATGGGTTGGTTATGGCTCCATATTTCTTGTCTTTATCCTGAGCATCACCGGGCTGATCCTGAACCGGACCGAAAAACTCGGCCTCACCCAAATCACGGTCAAGAACAGCCTTGTCACCAGTCTTTACGGAATGGCTCCCTCGGAAGAGCCCATATTTTTCAAAACCGGTGACCATTGGCTGGGCTGGCTTGAGGGACGGCTCTATCTGAACGGCAATCTAATAGATCAGAATTTGGATCGTCTGATCGGTGCAGCCTTTGCAGATGGCCTAATCCTTGTGGCCAGTAAAGATAGCCTTACCCTGTTTCAGCAAGATGGCACCCTTGTGGAGCGCCTGGACAGCACATCCCTACCCGGCTCAATAACTGCTATTGGCCCGACAGGAAACGGTTTGGTCCAGATAGATACAACAGACGGATATTACATCTCTCCCGATGATTATATGTCATGGACCCCGGCCCCGAACCGCCTGACCCACAGCTCAAAGACGCAAAAGGCCCCCGGACAGATCACGGAAAAGATCATGTTGGATTTTCAGGGACAGGGCATTTCCCTGTCCCGTCTGATCCTTGATATTCATTCCGGGCATATTTTAGGGTCATGGGGCCCTTATCTTATGGACTTGGCGGCCATAAGCCTTATATTCTTGGGACTTACCGGACTCATGAAGCACAGACGTCGTGACCGGGACAGTCAAAAAAGAAAATAATTACAAGAGGCCGCCGTGACGTTATTACAAATCATCATCCTCGCCATTGTTCAGGGGATCACCGAATTTCTGCCCATCAGCTCATCGGGCCATCTGATTCTGGTGCCGGCGCTGACCGACTGGCCGGATCAGGGCTTAATGATGGATGTGGGGGTTCATGTGGGCACCCTGATGGCGGTTATAGTCTTTTTTCGGGCCGATGTGATACGCATGATGGTCGCTTTCTGGCAAATGATCACCTTTCATAAAAACCCGGATCAGACGGACAGGCGGCTGATGATCGCTATTGTCCTATCCACCATTCCGGTGGTTATCATCGGCGGTCTGGTCTCAAAAATGGGATGGAACGAGGCCTGGCGCACGCTGGAAATCATTGGCTGGACCAGCATTATTTTCGGTATTCTCCTCTATATTCTGGATGAGAAATCTGAAGTTTCCCGGAAAATATCCGACATGCGTTATGGTCAGGCCATCCTCATCGGCTTTGCTCAGGTTCTCGCCATCATCCCCGGTGTCAGCCGATCCGGCATTACCATGACAGCGGCCCGGGGTCTGGGCTTCAGCCGTACGGAAGCCGCCCGCTTTTCCATGCTTATGTCCATTCCGACCATTCTGGCGGCGGGGGCTATCGAAGGATTAAAGCTGGTCAAAAGTGAAAATGTGGCCCTTGGCACAGATATATTTCTTGGCGCGGGCCTGTCCTTTGTCATGGCCCTGTTGGCCATTGCCGGACTGATGAAATGGTTGGAGAAATCCAGCATGACACCCTTTGTCATTTACCGGGTAATATTGGGGGTTATTCTGCTTGGGATGGTGTACGCCTGAATTATTCGTAGAAATCCAGTGCGGAAATAATGATGTCTACATTCTCATTATCACTGGACATGGGCAAGGTCAGTGTTGAATAGAAATTGAAATCATCAGACTCTGTTGGAAATTCACATTCAAGATAATAAGGCTGTCTTGTCTGGACCAGATTGGTAAAGCGTTCAATAATATCCCCGGTGAAAGAAAATTCATCCAGTTCCATGCTTGTACCTTCGCGCTTAAAGGCCCGCACCAGATCAGTACCGAACAAACGCACCTTGAAATTCACTTCATCACCATCAATTACATCCGCCATCCAGATCGCGGACAATAAATGGGGAATATCCGTAGGATTTAAATCCTTGCGGCATGGCATCAAAAGATCACCTTTAATCTTTAACCAATAGGCATATAAATCACGCTGTTTATCTGATGTGAAACTTTGCGGGTCTAACGCTGTCAAAATTTGATCATTCAATTTTTACGCACCTTTGAACATATGCTGAACTAAATAGAATAAAGCCAATCCAATGCAATCTATCAGATAATAACCATTTTGGGTTAATAAAAAACAAAAAACCTGACTAAAAAGTAATAACCCGCCATTTTCAATCCTCATATACCTGCCATTAGTTGATTTCTCATCTGCCAAGGCGTAAACTCACTCCTACAGGAATGAAATATGCCCAAAAGTCCAAAAACAGAATTTATCCCCAACCCAGAACAAATGGCCTTGATGCCGGATGTTTCAGGCAATGATATAAATGGTCTGGGGGAAACAGAGGTTCGGCGATCATCACCAATTTACTGGCAGGCACCTGAATTAACCCCTTTCGGCCCATTGATGACGTGGTTTTATGCACAGGTCCCCGATGATGAGCGCATGAAGGCCGTCCAACAACACAGGGCCGAGACGATGGCCATGGAAATCCCCCCGGTTGCCCCTGTCCAGCAGGAAAGGCCTGCCGAAGAATGGACTTCCCTGATCAAGAAAATCGGCAAGGAAAACGGGGCGGATATTGTCGGCATCACCAGAATGCGCCCTGAATGGGTTATCGAAACCTTTGATGTACCGCAAAAGACTGTGATTATGGTGGCGGTTGCCATGGATTACGAGGAATTAAAAACCGCACCCGACATCCCGGCGGCGGTGGAGGTCATCCGCCAATATGATCGGGGGCATCGGGTTTCAAGGGCTTTGACCAGATGGATTCATGCCCAAGGCTGGGAGGCCACCTCTTTTGGCGGGTCCGGTAATGTGCCCATTCTTCTGATCCCCCCGGCGTTGGCCTGTGGCTTTGGAGAGCTGGGCAAGCATGGTTCCATCATCAATCGGGATTTTGGATCAACCCTGCGGCTGGCCGCCGTGGTAACCGATTTACCCCTGATTACGGACGAGGCTGACATCTTTCATGTGGATGACTTTTGTATGAAGTGCAAAGCCTGTGAGAATGCCTGCCCACCGGATGCCATTGGTTCCGCCAAACAGATGGTGCGTGGTGTGACGAAATGGTATGTAAATTTCGATAAATGCCTGCCCTTTTTTAACGAAAATATGGGCTGCGCTATTTGTCTCGCCGTTTGCCCCTGGAGCCGCCCCGGCGTCCCGGAAAATCTAGTCCGTAAAATTGCCAAAAAACACAAAAAATAGCCCCCACATTGCCCCAAGATCGTAACCCTGAATTCAGTTCAGGATCCATGTTTCAACCAACACAAAGGTGGACAGGTGGATGCTGAAACAAGTTCAGCATAACATTAATTTTTAGGGTTTCAGTTAGTAGGCAGGTTTTGGTCACTGACCGATAAATTGTTCTGGCGATGCCATCAGACAAGTATCATCGAGGGACGCCACCAAAGCAAAACGGCTGTCAACGGTCGGTAATTCATAACGGAAAAAATACTGACAGGCGGCCAGTTTACCGTTATAGAAATCCTGCTCCCCCCCATTGCCCGCCAACCCTTTCAGGGCCGCCTGTGCTTGTTGCAACCACAGCCAAGCCACCACAACATGACCAAAAGCATCCAGATAAGCCGTCGCATTGGCCAGCATCAGGTTGACATTTTTGGTCTGCGCCACCCTGCCCGCCGTATCCCGCAACATATCAAAGGCCGACCCAAGTTCACGGGCGTAACCGGACAAGCCTGCGACCTCACGCGCCTGATCAATGGTTTGCCGAACCTCCCGTTCCAGCGCCTCCAGGGCCGCCCCCTCCCGCATGCGCACCTTCCGCCCCAACAGGTCTATTCCGTGGATGGCATGGGTGCCTTCATGGATATGGTTAAGCCGGTTATCCCGGTAAAAACGCTCCACCGGATATTCCCGGGTATAGCCATATCCGCCCAAAATCTGGATGGCGTGTTTATTGGCTTCGAGGCAGTATTCCGATGGCCATGATTTTGCAATAGGGGTCAGAATATCCAGCAATAAACCGAGACGGCCTTGCTCTGCTGGATCATCCGTCACCGCCTGGGCGTCAATCAACCCCGCGCAATAGGTCACCAGAGACAGACCGCCTTCCACATAAGCCTTCTGCGCCATCAGCATCCGTTTAACATCTGCATGTTCAATGATCATGACCTGCGGCGTCACCGGGTCTTTTTCATGGGGATGGCGGCCTTGGGGGCGGTGGCGAGCATAATCCAGCGAATAGAGATACCCGGCAAGGCCAGACATGACAGCCCCGTAACCAACCCCGGTGCGGGCCTCATTCATCATATGGAACATATAGGACAGGCCCCGATGCGGCTCGCCAATCAATGTGCCGTGGCAGTCCCCGCTCTCCCCAAAATTCAACAGACAATTGGTGGTCCCCCGATGACCCATCTTGTGATTAAGCCCGGCAAGAGCAATATTATTATCTGCGCCAAGGGTGCCATCTTCATTGACCCGGTATTTTGGCACGATAAACAGGGACAACCCCTTGACTCCCGGCGGGCCGCCCGGGATCCGCGCCAATACCATATGGATAATATTCTCGGAAATATTTTGATCACCGCCAGAAATCCACATCTTTGTGCCACTGATCAGATAACGCCCATCGCCGTCCGCCACCGCTTTGGTGCGAATATCCGACAGGGATGACCCAGCCTGTGGCTCGGACAGGCACATGGTGCCAAACCAGCGGCCCGCTAACATGGGCCCGAGGAACATATCCTTTTGAGAGGCCGTGCCAAGAGCCGCCAGCATACCCGCATTGGCCTGTGTCAGGAAAGCATAGCTTGCAATGCCCATATTGGCACAGGTAAAAATACCGCCAAGGGCGGAACTGACCATGAAGGGCATCTGCATACCGCCAACCGCTTCGTCAAATGAGGCTGAAAAGAAACCGGCCTCGGCGTAGGCCTCAAGAGCGGCCTTAACCTCCGGCATGATATGAACGTCTTTGCCGTCAAATGTAGGCTCATTGGCATCAAGTTCCGCCGCACAGGGCAGATATTTATCCTCGGCAATGGCCTGTGCCGTATCAAGAACGGCCGTCACCACCTCCCGGTCATAATCGCCGTAACGTTCTGTCGTCAGAAGCCGGTCGAGGTCAAACATCTCATACATCAGGAAATCCAGATCCCGACGATTTACAATCATAGACATGATATTATTTTTCCCGTTTAAGGTGTGGCCGTATAATTCTTCTGAAAGGCCATAATCCGCTTAGCATTTACGCCAAGGTCACTACGCCCCACACGCGATACACTGCGTAAATCAATCCGGCTACCGGCATCTGTTGCGGTTACAGCCACAACGATATCATCGGCAAAATTAAACCAGAACGAGTGATCCGTAGCCTCAAAACGACGCGCCTTGGCATCAACACCCGTTATATCCCACCCCATATCACGGGCCACATCCAGACTGCGGGAAAAGGCCTTGTCCGGATCACCGTCCACCAATAATGGCCCCACATCCGGATAGGACTGTTTCTGCTGCGCCGCGAGTTCCGCCCCAGCGTAGGTTATGCTGTTCGCACCCTCCCCCCGTTTGCCCACAAGGGCCATAAATACCAGCGGGTTCGCCGTATCCGTAGCAATATCATGGATGGGCGGCACCCCGCCACCGCCTGAAAGCCGCAGATAACCAACGGGTGCAGCAAGGATCAACCCGATCAAAAGGGACAAAATAGCCTTGCCCATCCCGGCCTTTTTCTTCACCGCAATCATTATAATAATAATCAGGGCTAATATGGCCAAGGCAAGGCCGCCCATGAACCCGGCCCTCATGGATAGTATGAATCCGTCTAACGGCGACCATAGCCCCAAATGAACGCCCGGACCGCCTGCTATCACGATCAAAAGAAGTAACAGGGCCAAAGCCCAAAGAATACGCGCGCCGATAAATATTTTTTTCTGGCCCATGCTCATAATAAATGCCCCTTGCTGTATTATTGTTTTAATGAAATTAATTCAATGATACTGAATTTTTATATATTTAACAATGCCAACGACTACACGCGCGCGATTACCCTTGACATTTAACGACAGCAGTTAATACTATTAGGCCTTAATTAAATTAATTAATTAATTGATCTATATTAATTTTTTTCTCATATTTTCATCTTAAAGTAGAGACTATGAAATCTATATAACAATACCGGGATAGTGAGTATTTTATGGTATCTGATGATGGCATTCTGATTGATAATTTCTCTATTGACGACCTTCCCAATGATATTTTGAAGGGCGTTTATCAATATTGGCTGGACATTAAGGGGGACCATGCCATGCCAAGCCGCGCCGATTTACATCCCGCCGATATTGTCAGCCTCCTGCCTTACGTAAATCTTATTGATGTTGAGCATGACACCCAAAGATATAAAATGAGGCTGGTTGGCACAGAAACCGTAAAGGCATTAGGCAAAGAGATAACCGGGAAATATCTTGATGAGCTGGGTGATATGGAGGGGCACCTGAAATCCCGCTATGAATGGATCGTCCGCGAAAAACGCCCTTACCTCATTTCGGACAGATTACTCTGGGCTGGGAAATCATATATGAATTTTTGCTCTATCGGGCTACCTCTGTCCCAAACCGGACAAGATGTTGACATCATCATGTATGGCTCCTGTTTTGAATTCCCCGATGAGATATGAACTTGTAATCCCTATTTCGCCAAGGCTGCCAATACAACCTCTATTCTCTCTGCAAGACTACCCCTAAGTTCGATATAAGGAATCTCCCGCCGAGACAACTCATCCACCAGAAAGTCCTGAAACTCTTTTCTGTTGCCTTCTCCTGACCTCTCCCAAGTATCCTCATAGGGAATATCATCCGCACAGAGGAAAACATATTTGTAGCGTTCTTTGCACTTATCGGCGAGTTGTTCCAGCTCCGCCAGCGCACGGTCATGATAACTTATGGCAAAATGCCATGTGGTAAAGGCATTAGTGTCACAGATCAGATATTTATTCGCCTGCAAGGCAGTTTCATCCTCAATACTGTTATGGGTCGATGCAATATAAAGCAGTTGTTCCGGTGTCAGTCGCCGATCACTCTGGTTTTCCTCCCAATAGGTTCGCCCATATTCAGCAACCCATTCGGTATTTAATTCTTTGGCCAAGGCCCGGGAAGTCGTTGTCTTCCCCGTCGATGGCGCACCCAGAAACACAATCTTTTCAATCAAATCCTCATAGACGGCGGGCGGTATGAATTTTTTATTTTTAAAGGTATCCTGCCTGATCTGTGAGGCGCTTACAGGGAAATTTTCTCTGGCCTCATCCACCCGGCAATCAACCGCATTCAGGGCACGGCTCACATGCGCGCCGTAGGGTTCCGAACTGAAAAAAGCATCAATTTTTACGCCATTTACCTTTTTAAGAATGTAATCCTCCTGCGCGGCCATGATAGAATCCGTGTAGCCCGTTTCTCTTGGGCCGTCCGGAGCCGGGATGACCTGTGCCTCGGGATATAGTTTTTCTATCCATCCAATCCGTTGGTCCATGGTAATATTGGGCAATTCATCACAGGCATAGACCATGATGTAAAGTTGTTCGACCTGTTGCAGGGCCGTTTCAATCACATATTGATGCCCCCGGTGCAACGGCGCAAATTTCCCCAGAACTAACCCTGTCTTCATACAGCACGCCTATCCCGGATTTGACGTTTATACTGTTGCCACCAGCTATATTGACCGATACAGGACATAATGAGGAAGGTGATATAGAGCAACGATGTAGGGTAAAGCCCCTTTTGAAAATAAATGACGATCGCCACAATATCCACCGCAATCCAGAAGGTCCAGTTCAGCAGATGGCGGCGGGTCAACAGCAATTGAGCCACAAGGCTTGTGCTGGTGGTAAAGGCATCACCGTAGGCAAAGGACGCATCCGTATATCGGTCCATCAGAAATCCGATGGCCACGGCTGAAATCAGGCTGACAGCAGTCCAGACGCCTAAATCCCTCAGGCTGGTGCCTTCGATAACAAGTTCGGCTTTACCATCCTTGTGATGACGCCAGTTCCACCAGCCGTAAAACTGAAAACCCACATAAAAAATATGCAGAACCGTATCAGAATAAAGCTTGTTTTGATAAAAAATCCAGACATAGAGCGTGACCTGTAACAGGCCAAACCCCCATGACCAGATGTTCCGCCGGATCAGCAGGAACACACAGATAAACCCGGAAAGCGACGCAATCATTTCAACAGGGCTGGCCCCCAGAAACCCCGCAACGAACGCGTTGATTGTCATAAACCCTTACTTTCACTATACGCAAATGCAGGAGAGTACACAGTCCTATCGACATTTGTCAATTTTAACTGTAGAAACTATTCCATGATTGAAATTGGCAAAACACACTCCCTGAAAGTCACAAAGCATGTGGACTTCGGCGTCTATCTTGAAGGCGATGACCTTGAGGAGATACTCCTACCGGAACGCTATCTGCCCGAGGATGAGGACGCCTGGGACATTGGCCAGTTCCTGAGCGTGTTTATCTATCTGGATTCCGAGGATCGGCCCATCGCCACCACGGAAACTCCCCTGGCCGAGGTCGGGGACTGTGCCTGTCTCACCGTTGTTGGTAAAAGCGAATTTGGCGCCTTTCTGGATTGGGGTCTTATGAAAGACCTGCTGGTGCCGTTCAAGGAACAGCGTGTTCCCATGGAGGTTGGCCGTTCCTATGTTGTCTATCTCTATCTGGATGTGACCGGGCGGATCGCCGCAAGCTCCCTGCTCAGCCGCCATTTGCCAGAGGTAAATGATGGGATGTTCAGCACCGGACAGGAGGTTGACCTGATGATTGGCAGCCGCAGCGACCTTGGCTATAAGGCGATCATAAACGGCAGCCACCTTGGCCTGATCCATAACAACGAAATCGTTCGCCCCATTACCATCGGGGATGAGTTCAAGGGCTATATCGGTGAAGCACGGGAAGATGGCCGCCTTAACATCACCCTGCAAAAACCATCTCTGGAAATGCGCGGCGAACTGGCAGATATAATCCTTGCCTATCTGAAAGACAATGACGGTCAAAGCCGTCTGACCGACAAAAGCCCGCCGGATGATATTTACGCCACTTTTCATGTGAGCAAATCCAATTTTAAAAAAGCCCTTGGTAAATTGTACAAGGCACGTAAAATAAAGTTGGAAGATGGCCAGATTATCCTGATCCAAAAATAACTGAGAGAAAAATGTCCCTGAGTATCAAACAATTTCACAAAACCGAAACCCACCGCGAGGTGGTGCTGAAATTTTTACTTCTTCTGGGTGTTTTGATTTTATATTTCGGTTATCTCTCCTATGAATATGGCTTGCTTACAGGGGGGATTGTCGCCGCCCTGACCTGGAGCTTCTTTGTTTTATGCACACCGGTCGCAGATGCCGGTTTTCTGCTGGATTTTCCCATTCGCCTGATTTTCGGGATTAGAATGCTGTATAGTGAAGTTCTTGTCTGGGCAATTGCCATAAGCCTTAATCTATACGCCCTTGCCTATAATTCAGCCGCCTATGACAAGACTATTCTGACAGTACTTTTTAAAAAGATACTCACCACCCCCTACCCCTATTGGAGCATTATTATTTTAAGCGGGATTGGCACCTTTCTCTCCATCTATTTCGGCGATGAAATGATGGATGTTTTCCGCCATCGGGACCGGGTGAAATACCATCGTCATGGCTTCAAATTGAAATTTATCGGCATTGTCAGCTTGTTTGCCCTTATTTTCCTCGCCTATTATTTCCTGCTGGAATCCCTGAATATTCAGCTGGATAATATTTCCTGACTAGAAAGAATATAAAAAATCGCTTTTGCTTTCCGGGTTTTGCTCACGGCAATAGCGTTCAAAAGCGGGCAACCAAATATCATCAAAAACTGATATTGAGCGCGGGTCATATTCCTGCTGCCTGCGCTTTTCATAACGCGATTTCGCTAAATCCGGCGATACAGGCAGGAAGATTTTGACATCCAACAAGGGGCTGAGGTCTTCCTTAAGCAGGAAAACGCCCTCTATGAGGGTGACATCATATTGCTGACGGGACGCGCATATTGCCTCTGCCACAGCCTTATAATGGATGCTGTTCTGATAATAAAGGTCTGCCAGTTCATCCGTAAAAACACCTTCTTTATGAGCCGTATAAACCTTGTCCTGAACGTCCCTGTTATTATAGTCATCAATATGAAGCAGCCTACTGTTGATATTCCGACTGACAAGCTTTTCATACAAAGCCTGCGCAACGGTGGTTTTGCCAGAACAATCCAGCCCGTTAATACCAACGGTGATTGGCGGTTTCTTTATCCGGCTCTCTATTTCAGCTAATATGGTATCTATCTCATCCACCTCACAATATCGTGACAGGGCATAATACTGGACTATAATGAAGTATAGGACTATATTTTCTTATAGGAAGTCTCTCGTTTCACAATTTTCAGAAAAGGAAAAACAATGGATCAGAAATCACTTTATGACCGTTTGGGTGGCTATGACGGTATTACCGCATTTGCCAACGACCTGTTACCGCGCGTGCAAGCCGACCCTCAATTGGGACGTTTCTGGCAAAACCGGGGGGATGATGGCATCGCACGCGAAAAACAACTGCTCATTGATTATCTGTCGGCCAATGCCGGCGGGCCGGTTTATTATACAGGCCGGGATATGCTGCTCTCCCACAAGGGTATGAAAATCAGTGAAAGTGACTGGTCCATATTTCTGGGCCATGCCGGTGCCACGATGGAGGCCCTGTCGGTTCCCCCGCAGGAATGTGATGATGTGGTTGCCTTTGTCCTCAGCCTGAAAGACGATATCGTCGAAGCCTAAGGAAAAATATGTACCAACATCTCGCCCACGGAATTTCACTTTATTCCGGCAAGACGCGTGCCTATCTGCGTTATAAGAAAATCCCCTTTGAGGAAAGGCTTTCCTCTGAGGATTACGGCCAGATTCAGGCGCATATCGGGCGCAAAATCATTCCAGTGATTATCACGCCCGAGGGCGAATATATTCAGGACACCACCGTCATCATTGATCACTTGGAGGAAAAATTCCCCGCGCCGTCCATTTACCCGGATGGCCCGATGCAAAAGCTTGTCGCCCTGTTGATGGAGGTTTATGGTGATGAATGGCTGTTGCTGCCCGCCATGCATTACCGCTGGCACTTCAAACGTCAAAACCTGTGGTTTGTCCTTAACCAGTTCGGCGATGTGATGAAGCCCCACTGGCCTGCTTTTGCCAAACCATTGGTCGCCATCCCGGCGGCGCTGTATTTTGGCCGGATGTATAAGCCGCTTATGGGCCTTGATGAGAATACAGAGCCGGAGCTGGAAAAAATAACCGAGGCTTTTCTGAAAGACTTTGACCGTCATCTGGAAGACCATGATTTTCTGTTGGGCAGCCGCCCGTCCATTGGTGATTTCGGCCTAGTGGCCCCGCTATATGCCCATATGGCGCAAGACCCCTATCCCAGACAATGGATGCAGGACATCGCCCCCCGGGTCTTTGACTGGACAAGGCGCATGCAAAACCCAAGTGGCAACGAAGGCAGCTTTCTGCCAAATGATGAGATACCGGAGACCCTCTACCCCCTGCTGGCCCGCATGTTCCGGGATCAGTTGCCTTTGCTTGTGGATACGGTGCGCGCGGTCGCAGACTGGACTGCTGAACACCCGGATGCTGATCATTTTCCCCGGACCATAGGCCGCCATGACTTTACGCTGGGCGATGCCCATGGCAATCGCGCCATACTCCCCTATCAACAATGGATGTTCCAGCGGCCCCTGCGCCATTATCAGGGGCTATCCGAGGTGGAAAAGCAACAAATAGACCCCTTGTTGAAAAAACTTGGCGGTTATGACGGCTTGCAAACGGAAATATCTGTCCCGCTGGATTACATCAATCACAAGCTGGTCGTTGCCCCGTCATAAACAAGTGCCCAATGATACAATCAGAAGGTTCAAATATTACAATAATTCATCAACCATTTGCGGGCTGCTGCTTCTGAATTAAATAACTTCGTAGGATAAGGGTTCTTCTGAAGGCGCATAAAAATATTACCCAAAATACGTCCAATTTTAGTATCAGTAACAATAGCCAGCGCGGAAACAGTCTCCGATACCCAATCCAATTGCCCAACTTCCGATAAGGATTTCTCCACATTGAGCGCAGCTTCACATATGTTCAATATGGGCATTTTCTGGCCTGGCCTCAATTTACGCACGACACCAGCACTATAGATAACATGTTCACTGGTCATCATAATTGTCCCGAACAATACATTTACAATGCCATCATCATCAATAAAAATATCTGGCATCTCTGAAGGATATTCATAACCCTCAATCATATGAGTACCTCACTCCACCGCGACGACACCACGCACCATAACGAATGTGGGATGAAGCAGGGTCGAAATATCTTTCAAAGGATTGCCGGACACCGCAATAATATCAGCGGATTTGCCCTTTTCCAAGGTGCCGATGGTCGCCGTCCGGTCCAGAAGGTCTGCTGCGCTGACGGTGGCGGAAATCAGCACGTCTTTTGCCTGCATGCCCGCTTTGACCATCAGGACAAGCTCCTGCCCGTTTATTCCGTGAACACTGACCCCGCTGTCAGTGCCAAAGGCAATTTTAACACCAGCCTTATAGGCCGCATATAGCGCATGGGCCATGATCGGCCCCACCGCTTTGGCCTTTGCCGCCACTTCGGGCATGAAAAAACCCGGCTTGTTGGTGGCAATATCCACAACTGTCGCCCCGGCCAATAAGGTCGGCACCAGATAGGCCCCGGTTTTTTTGAACAGCTTGATGCTTCCCTTGTCAAGAAAAGACCCATGTTCGATGGAATCCACTCCGGCCCTGAGTGCCGCATCAATACCGCCTTTGCCGTGCGCATGGGCGGCGACCTTACGGCCCATGGCATGGGCACTCTGCACGATAGCCGCCTGCTCTGCATCGGTGAATTGTTGTCCGGTGCCGGTGGCAATCTTGCTCAACACCCCGCCGGTGGCCACATATTTAATCATGTCAGCCCCGTATTTTATCTGATCCCGAACCGCCCGGCGACAATCATCAGCCCCGTTACATATGCCACTATGAGGTTTGCCAAAAACGTCCGGGCGAAAACCGTTGTTATCCCCGTGCCCGCCCAAGGGAGATATGGTCAGACCCCCGGCCACAATGCGCGGCCCGAGTATCTGACCCTTGCGGATACTATTACGCAGGGCAAAAACAGCTTCCCGTGGACCACCCACGTTACGAATGGTTGTAAAGCCGGCGTTAAGAATCCGACGAGCATAGACCGACCCGATCAGGGCATATTCAGAATTCGTCGTTGTAACGGCCTGTTCCCGCGAATGGGGGGCCATCTGACCCGTCACATGGGTATGGCTGTCAATCATTCCCGCCATAACGAACTGATCTTTCAGGTCAATAATGTTTGCATTTTTCACATTCGGAAGATCAGAAGGTGAAATATAACCCGCCCGAATATCATATATCTTGCCATTTTTTACGATAATGCTTTGGGCTGACGTTACCTTTTTACGGGCATCAGCCATCAATGTGCCCGCATGAATGATTGACCAATGATCAGCTTTTTCTGCAAGTGCCGCGTTGGAAAATATGCCTGAAACAGCAACCATTATCCCCAAAAATTTACATAATATTTTTTTCAATTTTTTCTCCTGAAATCCAAAGACCGACTATGGCCATCCGAAACACCCCCATATCATATCAAGGCTATATTATAAATCATACCAGTAACGGGGGATAAATAACACCAGAACGGTAAGGAATTCCAGCCGCCCGACGATCATGCCAAAGCTCATCAACCATTTGGCGCTGGTTGGTATGGTCGCAAAATTTCCGCTAGGGCCAATGGCCTCTCCCATGCCCGGCCCGACATTGGCGATGGCCGTTGCCGCCGCACTCAAGGCTTCCAACGGGTATAAGCCCGCAAACCCGAGGGCTATGGCTAAAAAGGTCATAAAAAATATAAAAACACAAAAGAATATAAGAACGGAAACCACAATATCATTGCTCAATATCCGGCCATTATAACGGCTGGTATAGACACTGTGCGGATAAACCATTTTATGGAAAACACTCTGTAAAGCCTGCCACAAAACCGCAAAACGAAATATCTTGAT
Source organism: Alphaproteobacteria bacterium (assembly GCA_013152755.1). Classification (GTDB taxonomy): domain Bacteria; phylum Pseudomonadota; class Alphaproteobacteria; order Sphingomonadales; family Emcibacteraceae; genus Paremcibacter. The sequence continues at coordinate 24,778 of JAADFR010000165.1, read as the reverse complement.
GCCCCCCGCCGTCGAGCCTGTACAGCCGCCAACCACCGTAAGGATCAGGAAAATCGTCCCGGCCTCTGCACCAAAATTAGTATAGTCTATGGTAATAAATCCTGTTGTTGTAACGATTGACATCACAGAAAAGGCCGCGCCCCTAAAAGAGGTCAAGAAATCCAGGTCAGGATGCTGCCACAGGGGAAATATTATAATGACTGAGGTAATCAAAAGGAAAAGCACCAGCGCCCGTATCTGGGCATCTGTGGCAAGGGGTTTCAAAGACCCTTTCAGGCACCGCATATAGGCCACGAACGGCACCGCGCCCGCGAACATGAATAAGATGACAGCCCATTCAAGCCCGGGGTTGTTGAAATATTTAATAGACAGGTCGTGGGTCGAAAAACCTCCCGTAGAGACCGTTGTCAAAGCATGGGATATGGCATCAAACATGCCCATACCCATGATAAAATATACCAATATACAAACCACGGTAATAAAGCTGTATATGACCAGAATGCTTCTGACCAATTCAATGGTACGCGGGTAAATTTTTTCAGACTGATCCGAAGATTCTGTCTGGAAAAGAGCCATCCCGCCAACCTGAAGCACAGGTAAAATCCAGATACCCAGAACAATTATGCCAACCCCGCCAATCCACTGCAATATGGCCCGCCAGAGTAAAATGCCCATTGGCATTTGGTCCAGCCCCGTAAAGACGGTTGATCCGGTTGTGGTTAAACCTGAGACAGCCTCAAATACCGCATCAGCAAAACTGGCTTCTGGAATTGCCATGTAAATCGGTAAAGAAGCCGCCAACGGCATAACAACCCAGGCAACGGTTGTGATCAGATATATCATCTTCCGGCTGGGCAAATGATTCTCATAGCCCCTGAAACTGAAATATAACAATCCCCCCAATGTACCGGTTAGGAAAGCGGCACTCACAAAAACACGATATTCCGGGGACCCCGCAATATAATCAACAAGGGCGGGAATCAATTCAAGAAAACATACAAAAAACAGTATGTTGCCGATTACGGAAGCAATAATATTTCTATTTATCATCGAACTATACCCATAACCTCTTTTTGTTCCAGGGCCACCTTGTAACCTGTGACAATAATGACAGATCAACGCGGTATTTAAAAACAAAAAAACCGGATGACATTCACCCGGTTCTTATAAAATCTTCATATATCCATATTTTTACAAACGTCCCTCGTCCACATAGACGATGGCTTTGCCAAAGGCGGTGGGGTCGTCAACATCAAGCCACAACTTGCCTTCTATGTCAAAGGTGCGGGCCCTGTCCTGACTACCCAGAATATTCATAGCTCCGCTTATGCTTTCATCCCCCTCTCGCGCACTTTGCTCAAGAGCGTCAAACATAACGTCATGACAATAGAATATGCCCGTATCAAAGGCATTATAATCCCGGATCACCTTGCCGATATTCTCAATATGATTGCGGGTACAATTGACCCGCGTCACATCGTCAAGGTCAACCACAGGATTTTCAATATTATAATCCACACACAGGGTCACCGTATCCGGCTCATGATCATGGGCCAAAAGGGATTTGATAATATCCGGATCAAACAGATGATCGCACATGGTCAGGATAAAGGGGCCTTCGATGGTCCCTTTGGCTTTCAGGACCGAAATCCCGTTGGGCCGTTCCCAATCCTCATTGATCACATGAGTGATTGCAATATTTTCCCGCTCCGCCAAGACATCAAGAAAAGACCGGACCTTAGTACCCCGATAGCCGGTGATGACAAAAAATTCATCAACACCGCCCGCCCGCAGGTTTTTTATCACCCGCTCAATTATCGGAACCCCGTTCAGCTCGATCAGGGGTTTAACTTCGCCCTTTTCGCGCATTCTGGTTCCCTGACCAGCGGCAGCAATCAAACATTTCATCGGATATAATCCCTGTTGGCTTATTCAGCGACCTTCAGCGCACTGACCCGGCTGGCGATAAATTCTTCGGTCATTTCATAGGCCTGATCATCGGTAAACTGCTGGGGCGGATGCTTGCAGAAATAAGCGGATGCGCCGTGAATAATGCCGCCTTCCCCGTTAAGCAAGGCCAGCTTGCAACAGCGGATCATGTCAATAGCAACACCGGCAGAGTTGGGGCTGTCTTCCACGCTGAGACGCAGTTCAATATTCATCGGCACACCGCCAAACAGGTCGCCTTCCATACGCAGGAAGCAGAGCTTGTTGTCATTCTGCCATGGAATATAGTCTGACGGGCCGATATGGATATTATCATCGGCCAGACGCGTTCCGGCAACAGATTGCACGGCTTCTGTCTTGGAAATTTTCTTGGATTCCAGACGGTCCTGATTTTTCATATTCAAGAAGTCTGTGTTACCGCCCGTATTCAGCTGATAGGTACGTTCCAGAACCACACCGCGCTTGGCGAACAGGTCGGTCAATGTCCGGTGGGTAATGGTCGCGCCCAATTGCGCCTTGATATCATCCCCGATAAGAGGAAGGTTACGGGCTTTAAATCTTTCCGCCCACTCCGGGTTGGACGCAATGAAAACCGGCATGTTATTGATGAAAGCAATTCCAGCTTCCAATGCACATTCCGCATAGAATTTAGCGGCTTCTTCGGAACCCACAGGCATATAGTTGGTCAGGATCTCAGCACCGCTGTCTTTCAGTTCCTGAACAATTTCCGCTTTGGTAGCAGATGGGGCATCCTTCACAAGGAAAGTACGGTCATCATCATAATTCGCCATATGCTCGGACACACCGTCAAGGACATTGCCCATTTTAACGATTGTGCCGCTTTTTGGCAGGTCACCGTGAAATACAGTTGTACAGTTTGGCTTTTCAAAGATCGCGTCATTGACATCCTTGCCAACCTTGCGCTTGTCCACATCAAAAGCAGCAACCACATCAATATCACAGGGACGATAGCCCCCCACTTCCCAATGCATCAGGCCGGGAACCCGCTTGGCATCACCAACCCGTTCCTGCGTGTAATAATAAATACCCTGAATCAGGGAACTGGCACAGTTACCGATACCGGCGATGGCTATTTTGATTTTTGACATATCTTCAAAACCTTGTTTTTTGTTCATCAAATTAAAAGTACTAAGCACGCTAAAGGCAAGGGAACAACCATTCCCCGCCCATATGTTTCAAAATTATGACACAGATATATCATAAAAATGTAACGCGACAAGCATTTAACAGTTACATGAGATGTAACATCTCAAGTGCGGCGGCACCATTATCCTGAAATATGGCTTTTTTGAGCCCAAAATTTACCTTGGAAAATAAAATTCTTTGGGTTATAGCTCTTGCCCATAACCGATAATAATGGAGCGTTTCGGCATGATTGCCCAAATTACTAAAATAGCCCGGCCAGTTTTATCAGTCCTTCTGGCAGCAGCATTGACCCTGCTCATTGCCGCCTGTTCGGACAAGGACGACAAAACCAAAGAACAACAAACAGAAAAACAAAAAGTTAAGGAACAAGACGTGTCCACATCCCATGAAATACATACCACAGACAGTGGCCTGAAATATGAAATTCTGACCAAAGGCACCGGCGAAAGCCCCACTGCCGAGGACACTGTAACAGTCCATTATGAGGGCAGCCTCATGGATGGCACCATATTCGACAGCTCCTACAAGCGGGGGGAAACCATCAGCTTTCCGCTCAACCGGGTCATCAAAGGCTGGACCGAGGGCGTGCAGTTAATGAATGTGGGCAGTAAGTATAAATTTACCATCCCGTCAGAGCTTGCCTACGGCGAAGCCGGCGGCGGGCCGATCCCGCCCAATGCCGACCTGATCTTCACCGTCGAACTTTTCGCCGTTGAATCTGCCGAGGAAGCCGCCAAGAAAGAAGCCGCCATGCGCGCAGAAGCGGAACAGGCAAGCAAGGCCGCGAAAGCCGAGGGCGAAAAATTCCTTGCCGACAACAAAGGCAAGGCTGGCGTCAAAACCACCGCAAGCGGCCTGCAATATAAAGTCCTGCTGGAAGGCACCGGCAAAAGCCCCCGCGCCACGGACCGGGTGAGCGTTCATTATGAAGGCACCCTCATTGACGGCACCAAATTCGACAGTTCTTATGATCGGGGCGAACCTATTGATTTCGGGCTTAATCAGGTTATCCCCGGCTGGACCGAGGGCGTACAGCTCATGAAAGAAGGCGCGAAGTATAAATTCTTCATCCCGTCCGATCTGGCCTACGGTCCCCAAGGCTCCCCCGGGGCCATTCCGCCTAATGCAGCCCTGATTTTCACGGTCGAACTGATCCGGGTAAATTAACAAATCTTGCTTTTCCCGTATCTATGGTGTCTAATTTTAACATCATAGATACGAGGAATGTCCCATGAGAATACTTCTGATCATTGCCGCTATCAGCGGTTTTCTGGCCGTTGCCATTGGCGCGTCCGGCTCCCACGCGCTGGCCCCCTATATGGATGAAGTGGGCAAAGACCTGTTTGACCGGGCCAGCCTTTACCACCATCTGCTCAGCCTGGCCCTGTTGGGCTGTGCCATTCTCTGGCCGGTTGTTGAGGCAAATGCATCGGACCCTGCCAAGGCTCTGAAACGTCTAAAAGTCTCAGCTGCACTGTTCCTTGCAGGTATTTTCCTGTTCAGCGGACTGTTATATTTGATGGCCATTTTTCCGGACCACCCGGTTAAATTTCTGATCCCTTTTGGTGGCCTGTCCAGCATGCTGGCCTGGCTTAACCTGATCCGTGTGGCCATGACCCTGAAAAAAGCATAAAAAAGGCGGTCCCATATGGGACCGCCTGATTATATCGCTGTGGTTTATAGCTGACCGAGCATATGGTCCGCGCTGGAGACATGAAATTCACCGGGGCCTTCAATATTCAGGACCGTGACCACCCCATCATCCACCACCATGGAAAAACGCTGTCCGCGCATGCCCATGCTAAAGGCTCGCCCATCCATTTCAAGGCCAAGCGCCTTGACAAAATCGCCGTTGCCATCGCTGAGCATTGTGACCTTACCGTCCGCCCCTTGGGCCTTGCCCCATGCGCCCATGACAAAGGCATCATTGACCGCCATACAGATAATCTCATCAATACCGGCCGCCTTGAATTTATCCGCCGCCTCAATGAAGCCCGGCAAATGTTTTGCCGAACAGGTTGGGGTGAAGGCACCGGGTACAGAAAAAACCGCAACCTTACGGCCGCCGAAAATATCCCCTGTGGTACGCGGAACCGGACCATCGCCGGTCATTTCAACAAGGGTGGCTTCGGGCAGTTTATCGCCAACAGCTATGGTCATAAGTTATCCTTTTTTGAGTAATTAATTCGGGTTGCATATAACAATATAAAAGAAATCAGGAACGGCACAAGTCTTTCCAGAATATCGCCCACAGAATTTGGCCGCAAATAAAAGAAAATGGTCAGCCCCAGCCCCGTCACCATGGCGGGTAGAATGAATTTTGGATTAAGCCGCACCCCGGCAAGACGCAGAACCACCACCGGGCCAAAGGCCGCCCCCAACGCGCCCCAAGCGAATAATACCCGCGAAAAAATATCTGACGGCAGGAAAATTGCCACCAAAACCGATGTGCCACACAACAGACTGATCACCAGCCGGGACACCCAAAGCCTGCTTTCACCCTCATCCGGTTCGCCCATTATATCATGGGCAATGGCCGAGGCACTGACCAGTAACTGGCTGTCCGCCGTTGACATGATCGCGCTCAGCACCGCTGCCAGCAAAATACCGCCCAATACGGTCGGCATTAAGTTGTCAGTCATGATGAAAAATAGCCGCTCCGGGTCCGCCAGCGGGCCAGAGATCAGGATTTTACCGCACAGACCAAGGACAACCATATTACCAAGAACGATGAGAAACCAGAAAATGGCCATTTTCTGCGCGGTCTTGACCGATGCCGCATCCCGAATTGACATGAAACGGGTCAGCAAATGGGGTTGCCCGAATGTACCAAGGCCCATAGCCAAAGTCCCTAAAATGAACCCTCCAGCCATCAAACCCACGTTGGCGCCGGTGAGGGACATCTGGTCAGCCGTTGATACGTCTTTCAAACCCTGCCAGAAAGCCGACAGGCCGCCCACTTCCACCATCGCCATAGCCGGGAGGATGATCGCCGCCAGCAACATCAACATACCCTGCAACGTATCCGTAAGGCTTACCGCCCAAAAACCGCCCAATAATGTATATATCAGGACGATGCCACCGCCGATGGCTATACTGGACGATATGGACATATCGAATGTGGTGGCGAAGGCCTTACCCGCGCCCATAAACTGCGTTGCCACGTAAAAGACAAAACAGAATGTCACAACGGCGGCGGCAAAATACCTGATATTTCTTCTGGTATTATCCGTCCCCTCCAGCGCCAGAAGATCGATCACGGTAACCAGATTTTTCTCCGCTGATATTTTTTGCAAACGCGGGGCAAGCCAGAACCATGATGCCCCATGCCCCCAAATAAGCCCCAGAAAAATCCAGATCACCGATATGCCCATGGTAAAAGCCGCCGCGCTCAGACTCAATATCGTCCAGGCCGATGCCGAACTGGCTGCATAGCTGATGGAGGCGACAAACGGGCCAAGCGTTCGCCCGCCAATGAAGAAGTCAGTATTATTATGGGTCCTTTTTTGCGCCCAGAACCCAATCAGAATCAATGTAACTTTATAGATGACCAAGACGATCAAAACGGTGGTTTCTTTTGACATTAATTCCCTATTCTGACTTTTATATCGTCTTTATACTGTATGTTCTTCCGTGATTGCTTATATTCAATCAAGACCATATGGCTCAGACTTTAGGCGTATTTTCCATGACATTCAATATTGTCATAATAAATTACTTGAATATAAGGCTGTTTCGGGATTAACATGCGTTTTCGACTTTAATATAAACGTTAGTTTTAAATAATAATAATATAGGGAGTAATACATGAGAAAATTCATTACAGTTTCGTCCGTCATTGCGCTTTCCACCGCAATGTCTTCGGCGGCCAGCTTTACCGCATCTGCCGACGAAGACTTCATCATTGAAGATATTGTCGTAACGGCGACAAAAAGATCCGAGCGCATGAAGGACGTTCCGATCTCCATGTCTGCCCTTGGCGCAGAAGAAATCGACCAGACGGGTGTTCGCGACTTGAAATCAATCGCCGAATATATCCCGAACCTGCAAATCAGCGAATCCAATGACTTTCGTTCCACCGTGACCATTCGTGGTGTGGGCGCACAGAGCCGTAACATTGGCTTTGATGCCCGCGTTGGGGTTTATGTGGACGGGGTCTATATGGGACAATCCCCTGCCCTTAATCAAGAACTTCTTGATCTGGAACGAGTTGAAATCCTGCGTGGGCCGCAGGGCACCCTGTTCGGTAAAAACACCGTGGCCGGCGCCATTAATCTGGTCACCAAGAAACCCGCCGATGAACTTTCCGCTCAGTTCAGTGCCGATGTGGGTAACCTTGGCTATACAGAATTCAAGGGCATGCTTAACCTGCCCCTGTCCGATACCGTCTTCACCAAATTCACCCTTTCAAAGGTTGATCGTGACGGTTATGTACTCAATACCGTTACCAACAATAAACTGATGCAGGTAGATTCGCTGGCTTACCGGGCGCAAATACGCATTCAGGCCAGTGACCAGCTTGAAATCAACGCCTCCTTTGACGGGTTGAACAGTGACGCCCTGATATTGGTTGGGGAGCCCCTGACCGACACTTTTGCTTTCGGCCCGGTTCAAGTTGCCCCCGAAGAGCGTGTTGTTGCTTTTAACAAAGACCCGGATGACAAGCGGGACGTTTACGGCGGTCATTTGGACATTAACTATGAGATGGATAACGGCTTTACCCTTAAATCAATTACCGGTTACCGCAAGACCGATGCGGTTTATACCAACGAAACTGATTATTCCACATTGGATATTGTTAAAATCCGCTTTGCCGATAAATACAAGCAGTTCACCGAAGAACTTCAGTTTATTTCGCCGGATGATGAGAATCTGACCTACATGGTTGGTCTGTATTATTATGATCAGAATGCAGAGACACAGCGTGATGCAACCATTGGTTCTGACTTCTTCACCGGATATTTCGATGTCTTTGGCGTACCGGGACCCTTTCAGGAAATCGTTCGGCAAACTTTGAACTTTGGCGTTCCGGGAGCCTCGGCAACAAGTAATTTTGGTCTGGTTGGCACCAACAGCTACGCCGCCTATATCAACGGAACTTATAAAGTCACCGATAAATTTAAAATTGGTTTCGGTATGCGCTATTCTATCGAAAATAAAAACGTAAGCTGGACATTGGATGGCCGGGCTTCCGGGCGTCCTCTGGAGATTCCCGACCCGTTTGTCAATTTGCCAGGCACCGATGGCAATCCTATCGGATCAACATTAAACTTGGATTCTGTGACAGATGTGGGCCTTTATTCGCCAGCCGCTGCTGGCCAGCTTGCGCCATTCATTGCACTAAACGCACTTGCCTTTAACATTGGGTCCACGGGCCCGGACCCCTTAAACCCCTCACCTCTGATAAATAAAAGGCAGGATAAATTCTTTGCCCCGTCTATTAACTTCATGTATGCGGTAAATGACGATATAAATGTTTATGCCAAATATTCATCGGGCTACAAAAGTGGTGGTTTCAACCTTGATTTTATCAACGCTGATGAGCTAGCGTCCAATTCAGGCCTTGAGTTCGACAAGGAAACGGTGGACAGCTATGAAATCGGCTTCAAGGGCAGCTTCCTTGACAACCGGATCAAGTTGAATATGGCTGGATTTATTTCCAACTATGATAATTATCAAGTGAACCAGTTTGTGGACCTTGGCGGCGGGCGGACCTCTATCCGTATTACCAATGCGGCGAAAGTCTCAACCAAGGGTGTCGAGGTCGAAGCAACATGGCATGCCACTCAAGACCTGACCTTCACGGGCTCCTTTGGTATTCTTGATGCCGTATTCGATGAGTTTCTGGAAGGCGGCGCGGGCGGCACGGATGTATCCGGCAATCGCCTGCCAAATGCCACGACCTTCAATGCGGCCTTCAGTGCGCAATATTATCATGAGCTTGAGGGGTTGAACACCACCTTGCTGATGCGCGTTGATCTGACCCACAGAAGCGGATATTTCACCACCGTTAACAATGACAGAGTGGCCAATCTCCGCTTGGGTGGCACGGTTCCCTTTGATTACATTGAGTCACTGACCATGGTAAATGCCCGCATCGGATTGATGTCTGATGAAGAAAGCTGGGAAATATATCTCTGGGGCAAGAACCTGACCGATCAGCGGAAATATGTGGATGATCTGCGGGACTTCTTCGGAACAATCGCCCGCTTCCCGAATCTGCCCCGCACATTCGGGATAGAGGCTGTCTTTAACTTCTAAGACAGACACCTCTCACTAAAACCATTAAAAAAAGGGAAGCTCTCGAGCTTCCCTTTTAAATTTCTAAAAGACTCTATAAAACACCCTTTACATATCCTGAATATGCAAAACCATCTTTCCCCGTGTATGCCAGCCTTCTGAACGGCGGTGCGCCTCTGCGGCCTCTTCCATTTTCATGGTTTCGATATAAGGGATTTGCACCTTACCCGCCCCGTATAACGCCATTATGTCCTGCAACATCTGACCGTCCGGGCGATTATGCAAAAAATCTGTCTTGATGTTTTTTTGGCGTATCTCATCCATATCCGGCGGCGGATTATTCATATAGGGAACGGCTCCGCCCGGCTTAACAAGATGAATTGCTGATGTAATTGCCTCATCATTTGTCAGGGATTCCAGAACCACATCCAGGCCATCCGGCTCCCGCGCCTTGATCAGATCAACATAGCTGGACGCCGTGTAATCAATGGCAAAATCAGCCCCGCAAGATTTGACATAATCGAAATTATGTTCGCGCGCCGTTGTATAAACATAGGCACCCATATATTTTGCGATTGAAATTGCCGTACTGCCAAGGCCGCCCGCCCCGGCCTGTATAAGCACCCTCTGCCCGGATTTTAAGTCTGAAAATTCCACCAGAGCCTGCCAGGCCGTCAAACTAACCAGTGGCAGGGCAGCGCCCTCAATAAAGGAAATATTATCTGGCTTCATGGCAATGGCAGAGGCATCGACGGCAATATATTCCGCGTAGGTTCCCCCATGCAGGAACCAGCTAAAGGCGAGGCCAACAACGTCCTGACCCACTTGCCAACCGGTAACGCCGTCACCCACCTCCACGATACGGCCCGAGAAATCAAAACCAGGGATTATAGGCCATTCTCTTTGAAAGAATTCCTGCAGTTCTCCGGCACGAAGCCGGCGGTCAATGGGGTTAACCGCCGCCGCCGCTATTTGCACCAGAACCTGCCCAGGCTTTATGTCCGGCTTTGACAAATCACCAATTTTCAAAACATCGGCAGAACCAAATTTCTCATAATATATGGCACGCATGGCAAGCTATTACTCAATAGTTGACTTTTACATTGAACCCGAACCAGCGCGGCGCCCGGTAAGCAACCTCATTACAGCCGCATAAAGTGGCAAGGTCAAACCCTTGGGTTCCCGCGCGTGCATCGGTCAGATTTCGGGCCTGCAAGGCCACTTCCAGCGTTTCATCTTCATTGGTCCACCCCAAACGGGCATTGACCAGAAAATAACTGCCAAACTTATCTGCATCGAAATTTCTTAAGTTATAGAAGAAAGAGTCTGACCATGAACCATCCCCTAAAATTGACATCATCCCGCCGAACGCCTCCCATTCATAGCGCAGCAATCCGGAAAACTGGAATTTCGGCGTATAGGTTGGTTGCAAATCGCGCCGGACCGGGCCGCCAATACGCAAGGGAACATTGCTAAGTTTTGCGTCAATCCATGATCCTGAGAATTGTGCCAACAGCCCCTGAACCGGCATTACCTGTAATTCAAAATCAGCCCCGACATAGCGGGCATCGGCATTAACGACAAGCCCGGAAACACCCGTGAACAGAAAGGCCTGATAATCATTATAATCATAATAGAAGAAGTTACCGTTAAAACGGGCACGACCATCGGCAAATGTCTTCTTAAATCCCAATTCATAGCTATAGAGGACTTCTTCCTTATAGGGAATGGCATTGACCAGATCCGGGACCGGCGCGCCGCCAGCCAGTTGCGCGTTAAAACTGCCGGCTTTTACCCCGCGTTTAAGGGAGGCAAAAACCAGAAGGTCATCATTCGGGCGGTAATCCAGTTGAATATTTCCGGCCCAGAGCGTATTGCTGGTTTTGGAGAGAAATGACGAGGGAGACCCACCCGGTCCGTTAAATAACGGGCCGATCTGGAAAGGCGTTCCCTGATCAATTTCCAAAGAACTCTGGGTGAAAAATATACCCTGAAGAAAATCGTAATCCTTTTCTTCCCGTATCAATCGGATACCGGTAATGAAGGTCAGCTTATCGCTCAAATCATATTCTACCTGACCGAAAGCGGAATAGGAATTCGTCTTTAACTTGGCAACGGATGACAGGTCAAACGGGGCACCGGGAACCACACTGCCCACAGGAAATTTCAAACCATTATGTGATTCATTGTCAATATTCAGGTAAAACAGCCCGGCGACCCAGCGGGTTCTTTCGCCTTCACCGTTAAGGCGTATTTCCTGAGTAAAGCTAGTCGCATCTACAGACGCAAAATTGCCCGTTTGATTAACTGGTGCCGCATCCACATCAATGAACAACAGTTTTTTATAATCTTTAAAGTCAGTAATGGCAGTTAACGTCGTATTTTCATTAATATCCCAACCGATATTCAAGTTAACCCCATAAGTGTCAATACTTCCCTGATTCTGAAAGGCAAAGTCACTGGAAGTGGTAAAATCTGCACCGTCGGGATCAAGATAGCCAAAAAAGTCAGTACCAGTCCCAAAGCGGGATGTCAGAAAGGCATCATCCGGGTCATTCAACCCAAAGATACCATCATTATCCAGATCAGACCCAAAATCAGAACCATCAGGCGCAATCGATGCCCGTGTTTCCCCGGCAGCCACATCAATAACATTCACAAGTTCCGGCGCGCCATTTACATTCTCAAAAACGGCAATGGTCGGTTTGGACTGATAGGGGCCTGTGGCCAGATTACTGGTTGAATAATTGCCGGAAAGGCGGATGGACAGATCTTCATTGGGCTGGAACAGGAAAGTACTGCGGGCGGAAAAAGTATCATCATCGCCCAAATTAGCCCCGGCCCCGGCCCCGGGAGAACCGCCGAACTGGCCCGCCGGATAATTGTTTTTCAAATAGCCTTCATGATTGCGGTATTTTACCGCGAACCGCGCCGCTAACTTGTCTGACATGGGGATATTCAAGGCCCCGGTAACCTCATAACTTTGTGCATTGGCCGGTGTGTCATAAATACCGACAGTCGCATCAACATACCCCTTCACCTCGTCAAAGGTTGGCTGACGGCTGATATAATGCACAAGGCCGCCTGTCGCGTTCCGGCCAAAGAGCGTGCCCTGCGGTCCTTTAAGAATTTCAACCCGGTCAATATCGAATGTGGCGAAGGACTGTGCCTGCGCGATGGCGATATAGCCTTCATCCAGATAAACCGCATTGGGCGATTCCACGATGTCATTAAAGTCATTCTGGGTCACGCCGCGAATGGTAAACTGGGTATTCTGACCGGCAAGATTTCCGCTGATATGGACGCCTGGCGTCAGGTCAGCCACTTCATAGCTCTGGGTCACGCCCATCCTGTCCAGCATGGCGCCGGTAAAGGCCGAAATTGCGATGCCGACATCCTGTAAATTCTGTTGACGTTTTTGGGCGGTTACGGTGATTTCTTCCAGAACCGTGCTATCGGGCTTTGCGTCCTCTGCATCACTTTGCGCAACGGATGTCTGCGCGGTTGCCAACATCATGCCCGCCAGTGCCGTAAACCCGAGCAGGTTGTTCAAAAAATTATTCGTTCTTTTTGGAGTATTTTGAGTCACAATATTCTTCCCTGTTTTATGATAACGAGCCATTTTGACGCAAGTGGTATGACATAATACGAATTTATCGTTTTTTTTATCGGTATTTTCATTATTACTTTAATGTTAAAATAAATTTACTCCATTTGTCAACCATATTTCCCATATTCGCAGAAAATAAAAAAAAGCCGACTGACACAACGATATCAATCGGCTTTCTAATAAGTTTATTATGAAGTCCGCTTATCTCTTGAAGATATCTGCGGGACTTAGGATAGGGTCAAGCACCCCGGCTTTAAAAATAAGCAGCCTGAAAAGACAAAAACCGATCAGCACACAGACGCCTGAAACCAATATGGTAATGGTGTTTTGCGATGCGAGCAGACCGATCAACAGGGGAATGAGGACCCCGATTCCCACAACGCCATACAAGAAAGGCCGCGCCAGAAAATCACTGGTCAGCAGGACGTAAGATTGTTGCGCCCCCTTGGACCCGTTTTTCGCTCCATGGAGCAAACTGATGAGCGTCACCAGCACGCCAACCAGTAAAATATTTTGCACCGTGATAACCATATCCATATGGGCGGCAGAAAAACCAAAAACACTCAGGATCGTAATCAGGGATGTTCCCGCCAGCAAACCATAGAGCATACTGGATACGGGCATTAATCCTGTACTCCACAGGGATATAGCCGTGGAATGGGACATGGCGAACCCCTGATAGACAATGACCACCATCGCCCCGGCAAGGGCTAGATAATAAACGGGCTGTGCCAAAGCCTCTGGCATAACCCCGAATATCTGGCCCAGAATATGAAGACTGCCAAAGCCCACAAAGAATATAATCCCCCACAGGCCCCGGCTGATCCACGAGCGGTCAGGACGCAATATGGCCCGCCATGACTTTGACGGCACCCCCATATGGGTCAGATGGAAAAAGGTCTTGCCCACGCCCGTAATCAACAGGCCAAGGATAATCCCCGGCATGAAATCCAGCAGCATGGAAATGATGAATAGCCCGGCCCCGGTCTCCCCGCAAAAGAAGGCGGTTGCCATGGGCGTGCCCCAGTAACGCTGAAAGCGATAGCCGGATTTAAAGGTCCGGCCAGCAAATCCGGGGCGAAGGGTGTTTTTCAAACTTATGTTAAACATGGTCTTTCTCCTCGGGTCAATCAATATAGAATACTTTGGGCCGGGTATTCTTCTCCGGCAGGGGCTGACGGCCCAGGCGATCCCGGATCAGGCGGCTTACCTTGCTGTCCGGATCATCAAGATCACCAAATATACGCGCGTCCGTGGGACAGGTCGCGACGCAGGCCGGGTCCTTGCCCGCATCCACACGCTCTGAACAGAAATCACATTTTGTAAAGGTGCCGCATTCAAACCGGGAATAGCCCTGTTCCTCAAAGGGGGTCAGATTACCGTCGCCGAACAACCCGGCTTTAATCTGGGTCTCCTCAATCTGGGTGCGCATATCATATGGGCAGGCCACCGCGCAGGAGCCACAGCCAATGCATTTATCCGCATCCACCATGACAATGCCGTCATCGCGGGTCCATGTGGCCCCGCTGGGGCAGACCTTTTCGCAGGGCGCATCCTCGCAATGATTGCAGATCGTCGGCAGATAGGTCCGCGACACATTGGGAAATTCGCCGGTTTCCGCGCTCAGCGTTCGGGTGAAAAACACACCGTCCGGCAAGGAGTTTTCCTGCTTGCAAGCCACCGTACAGGCATTGCACCCGATACAGCGTTTGACGTCAAATACCATTCCGTAACTGGTCATTGCATGGCCTTTCCGTCGCTATAGCTATACAGGTTTCCATCCCCCTTCAATTCATCGGGAATTTCGTCCAGCTTGGTCAGCTTCACCCGGCAAACAGATTCACACTGGGCACTGCAGGCATCGGTATTTTCCAAATCCGCCGGCAGCATGTCATTGAAATGCCCGCCGCCGTAAGGCACGCCCGCATTCTGGGACATCATACGCGACAGGGAATTGGACACGCCGATGGTTTCCGGATGGATGCCCTCGGTCAGGCCAAGGCGGCCATAAATCTTGCCATATTGTGATTCCACCAGCACCAGATCACCGTCAGCAAGTCCCTTGGCCTTGGCCGTTTTGGTGTTGAGCTGCAGGGCCGTATGGACTGGATCGCGGTAAACAATATCCTTGATCCACGGATTATTCAGGCTTTCGCCGAAATTCAGCTGAATATCCTTGAAGGTGATGGCATAGAGATCATAGTCACCGTTATCCCGCAGGACCGGCTCCAGAACCGGGGTCGGCAGAGGTTGATAATCATCCCAGTGCCATTCATCGCGGATCGGCACCTGGGCTTCATCCATAGCTTTTTTCAGACCATCCCGTTCGCGGATAATATCCTCAATATAGAACAACAGCCGCATGCCGTCCCACGGCTTATACCATTTGTCAGTCCGGCGCGGGGTTACCGAATGGCCATGCTCAATATACCAGTCCAGATCCTTACCGTTCCAGTTCAGACCCTTGCGGCGGGCAATTTCTTTCTCGCCGTGTTTCTGATCCAGCTCCAATTTCAGATTTGGACTTTCCTCAAAGCCATTGACAATATTCAGCACGCTGTTCCAGACTTCCAGCACACCCAGCCCCTCGGATATATCATTGAATATATCTTCCTCGCTGCGGGTATCATAGAGCGGCTCGGTCATAGGCTGACGCAGGCACATGCCTTCCGTATGGGGCGGCTCGATCATGGTCATGTTCCAGCTTTCCAGAGAATCATGACCGGGCAGGATAATATCCGCAAAACAGTTGGTGTCATTGGGCACAATGTCGATGGCAACGATAAAGCGCATAGAACGCATGATGTCGAACCAGTCTTCCCTGTTTCCCGGCAGACTCCAGATCGGATTGGAGTGACAAATCAGCATCACATCCGGTTTGAAATCCAGATTGAATTTCTCCGGATTTTTCCAGACCTCCACATTCAAATGACCCGGATGAACCCCAAGAGGGAAATAGCTCATCAAATCCATATTGTCCGGCGGAAAGGAAAAGCCCGGATGAGGGCCAAGCTGATGAGGTGTGCCCAGCAATTGCCCGCTGTCGCCTTCGGCCACATGGCCGTTATCCACCTTTTGATCATCAAGGGTCGCCCCCACATGACCGCCCGGCACATCAATACTACCCACCAGCATATTGACCAGCTTGAAAGCGTGGTTGGACTGGCTGGAATATTTATGAGCGTGCGCGCCCCGGTAATAATTATAGCCCGCCGGACGCAGAGGCAGTGTCCGGTCCTCAATGGTTATGGTATTGCCAATTTCGGCGGCCTCGGAAAATTCGTGGGCAATACGCCGAATGGTATCGGCAGGCACCGTGGTATCGGACATTTTTTCCGGCGTACATTCCTCCAGAATATCCTTGAATTTCTGGAAGGCAGGTTTGCAGGGCTTGCCGTCCACCTCATATGATCCCTCAAGGGAAAATTCGCCTACGGTTTTGTCATCATAGAGTTTCGCTTTATTATCCTTGCCGTCCCAGACATAAATCTTGCCGTCAGCATTGCGAATGAAATAACCATCCTCACCCACCAGATAGGGGGCATTGGTGTCATTCTTCAGGGTCTCATAATCGCACAGTTCTTCCTTGATCAAAACATGGCAAAGACCCAGCGCAAAATGCCGGTCGGACGCCGGTTTGATGGGCACCCATTCTTCGGCCTTGGCCCCGCCGATGGACAGCCGCGGCTCTACGCAAACCACCCGCATATTGCGCTCTACCCGCGCATTGGCCACATGATAGGCCTGGGCCGCCGTATGCAGGTGAGAGGAAAAACCATCCCCACTGCCGTTATTAATCCAGTAATTGCAGTAATTCACATCATTGGCCGCCGCAAAGGTGGAATGGATAAAACCATTCATCGGGTGATAGCCACCGCCGCAAAAACTGCCCGCCGTTGAGAAATAGTTGCTGTTATTCACCACCAGAGGCCAGGCCCAGAGATAGAGCTTCTGAAAATCGGCAATGGAAGGCAGGAGCTTGCGCGGGTCTTCATCAATGGAGGTTTTCAGCTCACGGATTGTGGTTTCCATGGCCTCGTCCCAGCTGATCGGCTCCCACATGGGATCAATGCCCGGTCCCTTTTCGGGGTTGGTGCGTTTCAGCGGTGTTTTGAACCGGCTGGGGTCATAATGGCGCATGATCGCCGCATTACCCTTGGGACAGAGCCGCCCCATATTGGCCGGGCTGTCCGGGTCGCCCTCAATCTTGTTAATGACACCATCATCGGTCACATGGACAACAGTGTTGCAGGAATGTATGCACATCTTGCATGAGGATTTTTTCCATGTGCCTGACTTCATGGAATTTTGGACAGGCGTTTGATCAGTCATTCGGATCTCCCAAATATTTTACACTATATTCTTCAGGCTCCTGCGCCCGAATTGATGTTTTTCTGCTCTTTAATTATTTTTAACAGTGTTTTTATTATTAAATTACATATATGAATAACATCAATGAGCCTTTAAGGAAAGAAGAATCTAATCATTCGCATCTTCCAGAGCTTTCAGGATTTTCTCCGGCGTGATCGGGGCCTCCAATATCTGGATTCCGATGGCATTAAAGATGGCGTTGGCCGTGGCCCCCACCGGCGGCACTAGTCCCGCCTCGCCCACACCCTTGGCCCCGAACGGCCCGGTGGGGTCCGGGTTTTCCACCAGAATATTAGTCATTTTCGGCATATCAGATGGGCCGAACATTTTGTAATCGGTGAAGCTGTTATTCTGACAAATGCCCTTGTCATCATAATAGGTTTCCTCGGTCAAAGCCATGCCCAGGCCCTGCTGTGCGCCGCCGTCAAGCTGACCTTCCACCACGCCCGGATGAATGGCACGTCCCACATCATGGGCATTGACCAGTTCCAGAACCTTGACCTCACCGGTTTCCATATCCACTTCCACCTCGGCAATGGTTGTGCCAAAGGGCGGGGCGTTATGGGGCGGGAAAAAGCTGGCATAGCCCTGAATCTGGCCGGGTTGACCAATCAGCTCCCCAGTTTCCGGGTTCATGAAATTATTGACCCCTTGATCAGCAATGGTTTGAACGGAGATGGATTTATTGGATGAGCCCTTCACATGGATGATCTTGTCTTCCATATAGAGATTATCCACATCCTCCTCCAGTTCCAGTGCCGCACGCTCAAACAATTGCCGCCGCACATCTTCGCAGGCCTGCTTCACAGCCCCGCCGCCCACATAAAGGGTCCGGCTGGCATGAGCGCCAATATCAAACCCCGCTGCATCCGTATTCCCGGTTGCAATATGAATATCCTCATAAGCGAAATCCAGCGTTTCCGCTGCCACCTGCCGCAGGGTCGTATGGGACCCCTGCCCCATATCAGAGCAGGCCAGATTGAGGGTCACCGTGGCATCCTGATGAAGCAAGGCGTCACAAACCGTATGTTCCAGCAGCATGGGCATGGCCCCGCTGGTATGGTTCATCACCGCGACACCAATCCCGCGCCGCTTTGTCCCGGTCTGATTCTTGTATTTTTCCCGCTTTTCGGTCCAGTTCGCCGCCTCTGCCGCCCGGTCCAAACATTCATCCAACGCGCAGCTGTTATAGGGCACCCCGATGCACCAGCCGTCATCACCGACCCCCTTGTGCCATTTCTTGCGCCATTCGATGGGGTCAACCCCAAGTTCCGCGCAGCCCCGGTCAATCATCTGTTCCATAACAAAATTGGTCTGGGGATTGCCGTAGCCACGAAAGGCCCCGCAAATACTCTGATTGGTATAATAGGATTCGCCCCTGTAGCGCAGGCTGTCGAATTTATACATGCCGCCCAGCCACGCGCCCGTGGTAAAGGCGGTGCCAGAGGCATCCACATAATAGGCGCCCTTATAATTTTCAAATTTGGCATCACAGGCCACGGGCGTGCCGTCTTTTTTAAAGCCCATCTTCATCCAGTATTTACCCGGATGGCGGGACGGCGATGTGACCCAATCTTCTTCGCGTGTGGACAGAACCTTGACCGGACGGCCCGGCACCGCCATGGCCAATGCGCAGGTTTCTGGTTCCAGAACCATACCCAGCCGCGCGCCAAAACCGCCGCCAATAACGGTGGCATTGATCCGGACCCGGGTCATGGGCAATTCAAACAGATTGGCCAGCTTCTTCTGAACCAGTTTCGGCATCTGGGTCGAGGTCCAGCAATTAAGCCGCTCCTGATCATCATAAAGCGCGATGTAGCTGCCCGGTTCCATCTGACATTGCTTTTGTTTGGGCACATAGAAAGTATCCTCAACAATAATGTCAGCCTCGTCAAAGCTCTTGTCCACCTCACCCCAGGCATAGGCATTATCGGGGAACGCCATTTCCGGTAGCTGAAAAGCCAAATTTCCCGGTTTTTCAGGCCGGAATTGCAGGGCATCCGCCTGTTTGGCAGCCTCCGCCGTCATATAAACCGGTAGTTCCTCGTAAGTGACCTTGATTTTCTCAGCGGCCCGTTCAGCGGCCTCTTCCGAGATAGCAATAACGGCGGCAATCGCATCGCCGTAATGCTTCACATGATCGGTAAAAATGCTCTGGTCATCTATATCACCCAGAACGCCGCGCATATCCGCCGACACCATCATATCCAGCACAGAAGCATTATACTCCTTTTGGGTTACGTCCTTTGGCCCCAGAACCTTGATCACGCCCTTGCATTTTGCGGCCTCGGAAAGGTCAAGGCTTGTCACCCGGGCATGGGCATAATCGTAACAGCGCACGATCTTGCCGTATAACATGCCCGCAAGCTGTACATCAGCGGCATAGAGCGCGCCGCCTGTGACCTTGGCCCTAACGTCAACCCGTTCCACTCTTTTTCCAACAACTTTAAGTTCAGTCATAATTATTCTCCCACCCCGGCCATGCGATTACTGGCGTCCTGTACGGCCTCGACAATTTTTGTATATCCGGTACAGCGACAGATACTACCTTCCAGACCGCTGCGGATTTCATTTTCGGTCGGGGTCGGATTTTCATCCAGCAGGCTCACAACTTTCAGCACCATGCCCGGCGTGCAATAGCCGCATTGTATGGCATCATTATCAATGAAAGCCTGTTGCACCGGATGCAGATTTCCGTCCTGCGCCAGCCCCGCCGCCGTGGTGATTGACGCGCCGTCCATGGTCGCCGCCAATGTCAGACAGCCATTAATGCTGGTGGTCCCATCCACCAAAACCGTACAGGCCCCGCACTCTCCGGTGCCGCAACCATATTTGGTATCCGTATAGCCCAGATCTTCCCTGAGCGCGTCCAGTAACGTCCGGTTGGAGGGGACAACCAAATCCCGTTCCTCACCATTTACGGTCAATGTTATCGCATGTTTTTTCATTGGTTATTTCCTTCCGTAAGCGCCAGATTAATAACCCGCCTGACCAGAATTCCGGCCACCTTCCGGCGGTAATCTGCCGAGGATCTTATGTCATCTATGGGGGTAATTTCAGCGGCCACCATGTCCGAGACTTCCCCCAACAAGTCTTCTGTGATCTCAGCCCCCCCAAGCATGGCCTCAACCTTGGGCAAGCGAATTAATGTGGGGCCAACGCATCCCATGGCAACCCGCGCGCTCTGACAAACACCATCAGCCATAGTCAAAGAAACAGCCGCGTTAATCTTGGATAAATCCTCTGTGGTGCGGGTCATGCGTTGAAAAGCGCTTTTCTGCCCCGCTGTCGGCGGCGGCACCCGCAGGGAAATGGCCAGCTCATCACTCTGCCGGGCGGTGACGCCGTAGGAAAGCCAGAAATCATCCAGACTGACATCCCGCACGCCCGATGCGTTTTTCAGCTGCAAATCTCCGCCCAATGCATAGAGGGCCAGACTGCAATCCCCCGCCGGAGAAGCCCGCATAATATTGCCCAGAACCGTGGCCGTATTGCGCAGTTGGGGCGTGGCAAAAACCTTTGCCGCCTGCCACAGCGCCGGATAGTATGTCTTTACATCCTGTGATTTCACAATATCGGCAATGGTCACCTTGGCCCCGATACTGAGCCCCTGATCAGGATCAAAACTCAGATCATCCAACCCGGGCACCAGTGCCAATGAAACAACATTATCAACGGCGTAATCAAATTTCAAAGCCACCAGCAGATCGGTCCCGCCGGACAATATGGCACAATTATCTTTATGGTCGGCCAATAATTCCAGAACCTCCGGAACGGACTCCGGCAACAGCAAATCAAAATCTCGCATCACACGACTGGTCATAATAATATCCTCCTGACTATATTATGTCACAGTGAAGATTTTAGCTTTGCCGGTCTATTCATATGATGCGGAGGCTATCTAGATTCTGCATCTGAATATTTAGAGGGTTGGCTCGGCGCGCAGACGAGAAAAGCCGAAAAGCGCATAAACTAAATAGTGACTGCATTATCTGAATAGCCACCCCAGTGCATTCAGAATTACTACTATAAAGATATTATAAAAATACTTATTAAAGAATAGATAAAATTCATACTATTTAACATGTTTAATAAGAAAGAAGAATATAATAACAACCCTTTTTGAGGAGGCCATAATGCAAAGGAAGTCTAAGTCTTTTAAGGAAAACCATCTCGCCGAAAAATTATTATACGGCACAATTCTGTCGTCCATGATTCTGATAAATCCACTTTCCGCCTATGCCCAAGAGGATAAGGCGGGCAGCACTGGCTGGCTTTTGGAGGAAATCACTGTCACCGCCCGAAAGCGGGAAGAAAGCCTGCAAAGCACCCCTATTGCCATTTCTGCCTTCTCCGGGGACAGCCTTGAATATCGCGGCGTGACCAATGTGGGGGAAATCGCCCAATTCACCCCGAATTTGTCCTTTCAAAACAACCCGAGCTTTGGCGGGGCCGGTAATACCGCCGCCATTTATATTCGCGGCATTGGTCAGAAAGAATTCCTGCCCACCGTTGACCCGGGGGTCGGACTTTATGTGGACGGCGTCTATATCGCCCGCTCCATCGGCGGCATATTGGACCTGATTGATGTGGAACGGGTGGAAGTTCTAAAAGGACCGCAGGGCACTCTTTTTGGCCGGAACACCATTGGCGGCGCCATCAGCATCACCACCAAAAAACCCTCGGAAGAATTGGGCGGTAAAATTTCCGCAACTTACGGTAGCGACAACCGCGTTGACCTCAAAGCTACTGTTGACCTGCCGATTTCCGAGGTTTTCTTAAGCAAATTCTCCGTGGCTTATCTGAAACAGGACGGCTATGTCAAGCGGGACGACGGTATCAATCTTGGCGACAAGGATGTTTTGTCGGGCCGGGCGTCTTTCCTGCTCACCCCCAATGAAGACCTTGAAATTAATTTTGCCATTGAAGGCAGCCGCAGCCGGGAAAACGGCCCGGCCCTGACCTTGATTGGCATTAATTTAGGCAATCCCATTGATCCGGACACGCCGCCCATGGCAGTGATCCATAATGTGGGGGCCAATCTGGCTGCTGGCGGGGGGCCAGTTCCTTGCGCCATCCCCCCGGCCCCGCTTAATCTGGCGGTTCCGGGATGTTATGACAATCGCTATGTCTATGATGGCGCGGAACGCACATCAGGGACGGCTCCGGCTTTCTCAAATACCGATTTCTGGGCGGCGAACCTGAATATCGACTGGGATATAAATGAAAATATCTCCTTCCGCTCAATCACTGCCTACCGCAATCTGGATGCCCATTTTGCCCGGGACGGTGATCATTCCCCCTTCCGGATTTCCCAGTTTGAGGATTTCCTGACTCAGGAGCAATTCACCCAGGAATTTCAGCTTCTCGGCACCGCACTGCATGAAAAACTCAACTGGATTACCGGGCTTTATTATTTTAAAGAGACCGGCGACAATGACAATGAACTGGATTTCACCGTATCACGTTTTCGTAGCGGCGGTGCCTATGACAATCGCAGCCTTGCCGCTTTTGCACAGGCAACCTATGATGCTACAGACCGCTTTCATATAACCGCCGGGGTGCGCTATACGGACGAGAAAAAGAAATTCAAGCCGGACCAGATCATTCACCAGAATTATTTTGCCGGGTCCGGCCATCCCCAACTGGATGCACCCTTCATGCAGGCTGGGCAACGTGTTCTGCCATTTTTGCAGAAAGAGCTGAGCTATAATAATTTTGACCCTTATCTGAACCTGTCTTTTGATATGACAGACGATCTGATGGTCTATGCCAGCTATTCAGAAGGCTTTAAATCCGGCGGCTTTTCCCAGCGGGTCTTTCCGCCGATCGTGGCCCCCTTTACCGCCCCGCCCGGCACCCCGGATATAGACCTGATCCCGACATTTCTGCCGGAATTTGTTCAGGTTTACGAACTTGGCTTTAAATATTCCGGCATGGAGGGCAAGCTCCGCCTGAACGGGGCCGCCTTCTATACGGACTATTCCGATTTGCAGGTACAGGTCTTCACCAGTGTCGCCCCGATCACCAAAAATGCCGGGGCCGCCACCATCAAGGGCTTTGAGCTGGAAATGCAGGCCACACCAGCCGATGGCTGGTTCGTGGAAGCTGGTATCGGTTATCTGGACGCGGGCTATGACGCCATTGATTTTGCCACAACCTTTGTTGATATTAACAACCGTTTTGACCGGGTGTCAAAATGGACGCTAAGTACGGCCATTTCCAAGGAAATTGCTCTGGGTAATAGTGGAACACTTACCCCACGGGTGGATTGGTCCTATCGTTCTGCATTTGAAAATGATGCTTTCAACACACCGCAAATTCACCAAAACGGCTATAATCTGCTTAACGCCAATATTACATGGGAGAATGACGATGAGAATATGTCTCTGGTCGCAGGGGTGAAAAACCTTACAGACGAGAAATATCTTATCACCGGAATTATCGGCGATGCTTTTCAGTCCTATGAAGGCCTCTATGACAGAGGGCGACAATGGTATGTAACGGCCCGTTTCAATTTTTAGGCCATATCGGATTCGCGAAAAGTGAAATTTTATGCTACAATTCTGTAAACATTGATTGTGAGTCATAAAATATGACTATGCCGCTTAAAAAATATGGCCTGTTTCAAACCACCGATGCCGATGAGGCGCGGGAGATTGTCAGCAAGGTATATTGCGATCATACCTTGAAGCCAAGCCATTCGGGATTGCTTGATGCCTGTCACAACCGGGCCAGGCTGTCATCGGTGTCGGTCAACTATATGCAATATGGTACGGACATACAGGTTGAGCCCGGCTATCTGAGCCGGTTCTTCCTGTTCCAGCTTCCCATCGAAGGGGCCGCCCGTATCAGCGCGGATGATAAGGAATTCACCACAACAGTAGGCATGGCATCCGCCATCAACCCCACTGACTATACCAAGATGCACTGGAATGAGGACTGCAAGAAACTGATGGTTCAGGTTCGGGCAGAAGCCATGGAGTCGCGCCTGTCCCGCCTGCTGATGCGGCCCATCGACAGGCCAATTCTTTTTGACCCCTGCATCACCGCCGATAATAATCTGGCCCATAACTGGTGGCGACAAGTCAGGCATCTGATTGATGACCTTGACAATGGCCTTGACCCCTGGCGGTCCCGGAATAAGGATATGGAACGCAACCTGTTGACCAGCCTGCTCTATTCCTTCCGGCATAACTATATGGATGCCCTGCAAGCGCAAGAGGTTCAGGCCGCCCCGAAACATGTCAAACTGGCCGAGGATTATATCCACGCCCATTTAAAAGACCCCCTGTCCATCGACGACCTTGTGACGGTCACCGGGGTCAGCCAGCGGTCGGTGTTTGAAGGGTTTAAAAGCTTTCGCGGCACCACGCCCATGAAATATGTGCTTCAATTGCGTCTTGAGAAAGTCCGGGGGGAATTGCTCTCATCCGGGCCAAA
>JAADFR010000164.1 GCA_013152755.1 Alphaproteobacteria bacterium | reverse complement strand
CATGGGCCCAAAGCCCGGCCCCGACAAAGGCCAGCAACAGCCCGTCATTGAGTAACCCGCCCGTATTATCCCCGATGCTCCGCCCCGCCGGCATCAGCCAGACCACAAGGATCAAGACAAACAAAACGGCGATCATACCGATCAGAAAAATTGAGAAACGCGATTTTCTGCCTGGGGGCCGATGGGGTTGTTGGTCATCGGGGGGGCGGTTGTCAGGGCGTGGTCCCCATGGGGATGGTGGTTCATGATCATTCATATACAATAGTATAGAGACTAAATTGATTGATAAAAGACCTGAAATTAATCTTTTATTGGTATAGAAGATTAAATATGAACAGTTTAAACCAACTAAGCAGACAGAAAGTATGAAGCAGCTATTTGTATTTTTTGCCGTGATCTGGACGGCCCTATTGGCCCTTCCGGCACAGGCGGCACCCTGCCCCAATCCACCGGGGTGGGTGCCGGACAATCTGGCTGAATTGCTGTTTGAGCATCACCTCTGGGCCACAGAAGTCCTGCCGCCCGACCCTAATGACCCAAGACGGCTTAACCTGTGTCACGCGGACTTATCCGGTATGGATTTGTCCCAAGTGGACCTGTCTTTTGCCAATTTAAGGGTCACCCGTATGGTCAACACCAATTTTCAGGGGGCCAATCTTGACGGGGTGCCTTTTGATGGGGCCTATATTGATGACAGCAATTTTGAAGCGGCCCGAATGTCCCGGACACGCTTTCACAAGGTAGAGATCACCAACAGCCGCTTTAGCCATGCCATCATGGACCATGCGCGGTTTTCCGGCGCAAAAATATTTGCCAGCGACCTGACCGCCGCGCGTCTTGAGCAGGCCAAATTTCACCGGACAACGCTCACCGTCCTGACCCTGCAAAATAGTGACCTGAACCAGGCGGAATTTATCGAAAGCCCCTTAAGGGATGTTGACTTCTCCGGCGCGGCACTTAGCCAGACCGTCTTTGTCAGAAGCGATCTGTCACAGGTGAATTTCACCTTTGCCGACCTGTCCCGGGCCAATCTGGGCCGGGCCAAACTGCGCGATGTCCGTTTCAAGGACAGCCTGCTGTATCTGACCAACCTGAAACGGATCAATATCGGTAAAGAGCAGCGCGACCTGATCGCACAGTTTTGTGCCAACCTCACCAGCGCCCGCGACTGGCAATATAGTTACCGCAAGCCAAAATTCCTCTGCGGCGCCAAGGAAATTCCCGGAAAATATACGCTGGAATAGAAGCTACCAGTCCCCGGCGAAAGATTGCCACAGGGTGATGGCGGCCACCGCCGCTGTGTCGGCCCGTAATATGCGCGGGCCTAGCGTTACGGGCACTACATTGGCCTGCTGGCGAATCAGGGTGCGTTCCGCCGGGCTGAAGCCGCCCTCCGGCCCGATCAGGATCGCCCACTTCCGGGGCCGTTCCTGCCAGGCGTTCACTTCGTCAATGGCTTTGCCCACGGAGAAGCAATTGGGATCCTGATCACCTTCCTCATCGCAAAACATAATCAAACGATCCTCGGGCCACGCCATGAGCAGCTTGTCCAGCTTGATCATGGGTTCCACCGTCGGCACCGTAAAACGCTCGCATTGTTCGGCGGCCTCGATCGCATGGGCGCGGATTTTATCTTCTTTCAAGCGGTCAAGGTTGGTACGCTCCGTCAGCACCGGGCGGATCAGGGACACGCCAAGCTCCGTGGCCTTTTCCACCATATAATCCAGCCGCGCCTTCTTGATCGGCGCGAACAGATACCAGAGGTCCGGTTCCACCCGCTGGGCCATGATATTGTCCCGCACCACAATGCTCGCCTTGCCCTTGCCGACTTTGACGATTTCCGCCAGCCATTCCCCGTCCCGGCCATTGAACAGCAGGATAAAGATCCCGGCCTTGAGCCGCATCACATTGACCAGATAATGCCCCTGATTGCCGCTGAGCAAAAATTCCGCCCCCGCGCAAAGGTCATTTTCCACATAAAGCCGGGCTTTTATACTTTTAGACATGACATCCTTTTTCATAGCGTTTATGGCTATGATAATGGGTTAACACGATCAAGACAAATGACAAAAACCGAAAACAGAATAAAACATGCGCCAAAAGACACGGTGAAACAGGGATGGGTCAACCGCCTGTCGCCGGATTTCGCCTGGCCGTATCTGCAATTGATGCGGGCGGACCGGCCCATCGGAACATGGCTGTTGCTGTGGCCCGGCCTATGGTCCATTGCCCTCGCCCGGACTGTGTATGGCACGGATTGGATGACGACCCTTGGGCTAATGATCTTATTTGCGGTTGGGGCCTTTGTCATGCGCGGGGCGGGATGCGTGGTCAATGATCTGGCCGACCAGAAGTATGATGCCATGGTGGAGCGCACCAAAGGCCGCCCCCTGCCCAGTGGCCGGGTCAGCGTGCGGCAAGCCTTGACCTTTCTGGCGGCGCTATGCCTGATCGGCCTTGGCATATTATTGCAGCTCAATGAGCTGACCATAAAGCTCGGGGCCTTGTCACTCATTCTGGTGGTGATCTATCCCTTTATGAAACGCTTTACCTATTGGCCGCAGATCGTGCTGGGGCTGACCTTTAACTGGGGGGCGCTCATGGGATGGGCGGCTATGGGCGGCGAGATCGGCTGGCCCGCCATTCTGCTGTACGTTGGCGGCCTTTTCTGGACCTTGGGTTATGACACCATCTATGCCCATCAGGACAAAGAGGATGACGCGCTGATCGGGGTTAAATCCACCGCCCTGCGGCTTATGGAAAATACGCCCAAATGGCTGATCGTCTTCTATAGCCTGATGCTGGGCCTGTTTGCCGGGGCAGGCTATCTTGCCGGAATCGGAATCGGCTATTATCTGGGGCTTGGCCTTGTCCTGCTCCATTTTATTTGGCAGATCAGAGCGTTGGATATGGATGACAGCGCAGGGTGCCTGAAATTATTTAAGTCCAACCACCATTTGGGTTTTATAATGTTCCTTGGCATCCTCGCCGGTCAAATATTTTAAAGCTAAAGTAAAAACCACAATCCGCTCTTGATTTCCTGACCATAATTGTGCAGGGTCTTCACACAAAATACGGTGTGTAAAAAATATCCAACCAAAATATAGAGGGAAGTATGACTAATATTTATCTGATGATCGTGGGGAGCGGCGTGTTAGCGCTGATTTATGGCATTTATGCCACGCGTAAAGTTATGGCCTTTGATACGGGGAATGAGCGGATGGAGGAAATAGCCTCTGCCATCCGGGAAGGGGCGGCAGCCTATCTGAACCGTCAATATAAAGCCATTGGCATGGTCGGCGTCGTTGTCGCCATCGTGCTATTTTTCCTGCTGGGCCTGCATGTGGCCGTGGGCTTTGTCGCCGGGGCTGTTCTGTCGGGTCTGGCCGGTTATGTGGGCATGAATGTATCCGTTCGCGCCAACGTACGGACCACGCAGGCCGCGTCAGAAAGCATCAACAAGGCTCTTGACGTATCCTTTACCTCCGGCGCTGTGACCGGTATGCTGGTGGTGGGCTTTGGCCTGCTGGGCGTTGCAGGCTATTATATTTATATGATCAATGCCGGCATGGATGTGCGCACCACACTGGAAGGCCTGATCGGCCTTGGGTTTGGCGCATCGCTGATTTCCATCTTCGCCCGTCTTGGCGGCGGTATCTTTACCAAAGGTGCTGACGTGGGCGGCGATATGGTGGGCAAGGTTGAGGCTGGCATCCCCGAGGATGACCCCCGCAACCCGGCAACCATCGCCGATAATGTGGGCGATAATGTGGGTGACTGCGCCGGTATGGCCGCAGACCTGTTTGAGACATATGCGGTGACCATCGTTGCCACCATGTTGATCGCCTCCAGCGCCTTTGCGGCGGCCTCAGTCGAAAAAATGATGTTACTGCCCCTTATGATCGGTGCCTTGAGCATCGTCGGCTCCATCGGCGGAACCTTTTTCGTCCGTATGAAAAAAGGATCCGAGAATATCATGGGCGCGTTGTATAAAGGCCTGATCTGGAGCGCGGTTATCTCTGCGGCCCTGATCTATGGTATGCTGACACAGTATAGTTTCTTTTCCGGAATTCAGACCGCCGACGGTGGTGTTCTGACGGAAATGAGCATTTTCTGGTGCGTTCTGACCGGCCTTGGGGTTACCGCCCTTGTGGTCTGGATCACGGAATATTACACCAGCACAGAATATCGTCCGGTGCGTGTGATTGCCGAGGCCTCTGAAACAGGCCACGGTACCAACGTCATTCAGGGTCTGGCCATTTCCATGGAATCAGCCGCCCTGCCGGTGATTGTGATTTGCGCGGGCATCTTTATCGCCTTTAATCAGGCGGGCCTGTTCGGTATCGCCATTGCGGCAACTGCCATGCTGTCTCTCGCAGGGATGGTTGTGGCGCTGGATGCTTACGGCCCCGTGACTGATAATGCGGGCGGTATCGCCGAAATGGCCAGCCTGCCCGAAGATGTACGGGTAACAACCGATAAGCTGGACGCGGTGGGCAACACCACCAAGGCCGTGACCAAAGGCTATGCCATTGGTTCAGCGGGCCTTGCGGCATTGGTTCTTTTCGCGGCCTTTACCGAGGAAATTACCCATTATATGCCGGGCTTGGGCAAAATTGAGTTTTCCCTGCAAAATCCCTTCATTGTGATCGGTCTGTTCATCGGCGGCATGTTGCCTTATCTGTTTGCCTCCATGTCCATGATGGCCGTGGGACGGGCCGCCGCCAGTGTGGTGGTTGAGGTTCGCCGACAGTTCCGGGAGATCAAAGGCATCATGGAAGGCACTGCCAAGCCGGAATATGGCAAAGCCGTTGACCTGCTGACCAAGGCCGCGATCAAGGAAATGATCCTGCCGTCCCTGCTGCCTATTCTGGCACCAGTGGTATTGTTCTATGTGATCTATTTTGTGACCGGTGATATAACATCCGCCTTCCAGACATTGGGCGCCATGCTGATGGGAACCATCATTACCGGAATATTCATTGCTATTTCCATGACCTCCGGCGGCGGTGCGTGGGATAATGCCAAGAAATATATCGAAGACGGCAACCACGGCGGCAAAGGCTCCGATGCCCATAAAGCAGCGGTGACCGGCGATACGGTTGGTGATCCCTATAAGGATACGGCTGGCCCGGCGGTGAACCCGCTGATCAAGATCGTCAATATCGTGGCGATCCTGCTGGTGGCGGTTGTGGCCAAAACCATGTAGGTTCAATCCTATAATCAAATCTTGAGAAAAGCCCTGCTGTTTGCGGGGCTTTTTTTTTGACATCAGCTTCCTTTTGGTTATATTGCACCGCAACAGAACCCATAGCTAAACAGGTAAGACCCTATGCCCCTCGTCAGTAAAATCAGCGCCGGACTGAACCCGCCGGAAGAAATAAATGTCATCATCGAAGTTCCCGCAGGCGGCGAGCCGGTCAAATATGAAATGCATAAACGTAGCGGCGCCATCCTTGTGGACCGGATTTTACATACGCCCATGCGCTATCCCACCAATTACGGTTATATGCCCCATACATTGTCAGATGATGGTGACCCGTGTGATGTAATGGTGGTGGTTGGCGTATCGCTGGTGCCGGGCTGTGTGATCCGCGCCCGTCCGGTGGGCGTATTGCTTATGGAAGACGAAGCCGGGGGTGATGAGAAAATCCTTGCGGTGCCGGACCTGAAAACTGATCCTACTTACAAAGACATCAAGACCTATACCGACCTGCCGGAAATCTTGATCCAGCAGATTGAGCATTTCTTTGAACATTACAAAGATCTGGAAGAGGGAAAATGGGCCAAAATATCCGGCTGGGCAGGGCCTGAAGTCGCCAAGCAGAAAATTCTCGAGGGCATTGAACGGGCAAAAAACACCCCCGAAGAAGATTAAATTACATTACGCCGCGCGCACATCTGACAGGAAATGTTCAATATCCTGTTTCAGGTTTTCTGAAATCCGACCAAGCTCATCAGCAACAGTAAGCACCTGATCCCCGGCGGACCCGGTTTCATCGGCACCAGCGGCCACACGGGTGATATTACTGGATACCTCACTGCTGCCCGTTGCGACCTGTTGAATACTCTGGGCAATCTCATTGGTCGCTGAACTTTGCTGTTCAACAGCCGCCTGAATACTGACGGTAACCTCGTTAGATTTGTTGTTAACATCAACAATCGTCTTGATGCTATTCACGGCCTTTTGGGTCAGATTCTGCATTTCCTTGATCTGGCTGGAAATTTCATCTGTGGCACTGCTGGTCTGACCAGCGAGGGCCTTAACCTCTGTGGCAACAACCGCAAAGCCCTTTCCGGCTTCACCGGCCCGGGCCGATTCGATGGTCGCATTAAGGGCCAAAAGATTGGTCTGTTCCGCAATGTCACTGATGATACCAATGACATCATTGATTTTCTCCGAAGCAACCGCCAGAGCCGATATGGCAACCTCGCTTTGCTTGGCTTCTTCAACAGCCTCCAGAGAAATATCACTGGCTTTTGTCACCTGACGGCTGATTTCCTGAACGGAACTTGTCAATTCCTCCGCCGCAGACGCCACCATATTGACATTATTGGCCGTTTCATCGGACGCGGAGGCAACCACAGAGGAACGCTCCTTGGTATCCGTGGAGGTGGATACCAGTTGCTTGGCCGTCGCGCTCATTTCCGTTGATGATGCCGCCATGACGTCCATCATTTCCGTTACTTTTTTCTCAAAAGTCGTAATCAACGTGTCAACCCGGCTGGCCCGTGCCTCCCGCTCGGCTACCTCGGCCCGTTCCCGTTCAACCTCTGCTCTTTCACGGGCGGCCGTGGCTTCTCTTTCGGCTTCAACCCGTTTCAGCTCTGCCTGTTCCGCTTCCTTGGTTTCCTGTTCAAGGCGCAGTCGTTTAATGGCATTGACTTTAAAGACATTGACCGATGCCGCCATTTGACCGATCTCATCCTTGCGGTCCATTCCTGGAATCTCAACAGACGTATCGCCCTCTGCCAGAATTGCCATGGTGTTGGTCATGGCCCCAACCGGTTTGGTGATCGACCCCGCCACCAACAGAACAATGCCAACACCCATAGCCAACCCAACCACGAGTAAAACCCATAATAATATAATCAGCTCATTAGAATGATCCAAAGCGTAGGTCACATCCCCCGACAACAGATCCCGTTGGTTGGCAACCATACCACCCTTACCATTCACGCCCAGCAGAGTTTCAAGAAGAATAGTAGCCCGGGGTGCGGCGTCTTTCACCAAAAGGTAATTGGCCATATTCCATTTCTCAGACCCACGCACCGCAAACATCTGTTCCGGCAGGGCATTAAACTCTGCCCGCTGTTTGACGAAAGCCACAAAAGCCGTAGATTGTTTTGGGCCGAGAAGCCCTGAAACCTTTTTCAAGTCCTGAAAACGGCGCTCGTTCTTGGCCCATAACTGTTCAAATTTATTCTTAAAAGCCATATCACCCGTCAACAGAAAAGCACGAATATTCGCCAGCCCTAGCCCAAGCGTCCCGCGAACATCGGCCATAATACCCAAAAGCCTTTTGCGTTCTGCCGTTGCGGGCATCTGCGCTTCCAAATCAATCAAACTCGTAATTTTCTCAAAAAGAACTGCTGCATGGGGCATGGCTTCATTGACTAATATTATATTGGCCGGATATTGTTCCGGTGTATTGGCAATATGTTCCACCGTTGTCTGAGCCACACGGAATTCTTTTAGAGTAACCTTGAAATCCGTCCATTTCTTCACATTTTCCGCGTTGGTCCAGTTATCGGACAAAGCGTCCATATTACCCTTTACCCGATCAATATTACGCCAAACATCCGCACGCTGTTTTTTAAATGCGTCATTTCCGGTCAGCATATAGCCGCGCAGAGAGGCAAGAGAGGCGTAAATATCCTTGACCAGCGCAGAGCTGGCCGTCGCAGTCGGAACACGCAAATCACTGATCCGGGTAATTTGCCCGTCAATATATTTTACCTGATATATGGTTATACTAATGACAATGGCCAATATAACGGCCATAGCGCCAAAGCCCGCAAACAAACGGTTTTTTATGTTTAAGTCCCTGATAGTACTTATTATATTTAATTTAATGCCCATGATATCTACCTGCCTTATTCTTTATTTTTATTTTTTGTTTGGCCTTCAGAAAAATACTGAAACAACACATAAGAACGCCGTGATATACCTACTGTATATGCTATTGGTTCTTAATAAGAGGTTACTATTTGACATGTTAAATGGCCTAAGCCATAAAGCTGTAAGGGTATATAACTTATAGGTAAATTTGGGTTAATTACGCCGCGCGCACATCTGACAGGAATTGTTCAATATCTCTTTTAAGGTTTTCGGATATTTTACCAAGATCGTCAGCAACAAGCAGCACCTGCTCCCCTGCCATTCCTGTTTCATCGGCACCAGCGGCCACACGGGTAATATTGCTGGAAACCTCGCTTGTACCTGTTGCGACCTGCTGAATATTCTGGGAAATTTCATTGGCCGCCAGCCCCTGTTCTTCAACAGACGACAGAATATTATTGGTGGTTTCGTTTGACTTATGATTCACATCAACAATCACTTGAATACTATTCACCGCCTCTTGGGTGAGGCTCTGCATTGCCTTGATTTGAGCGGCAATTTCTTCTGTGGCATTCCCAGTTTGTCCGGCCAAAGCTTTGACCTCTGTGGCAACAACCGCAAATCCTTTTCCGGCTTCACCGGCGCGGGCCGATTCAATCGTGGCATTCAACGCCAGTAAATTTGTCTGTTCCGCTATGTCACTGATAATACCTATAACGTCGTTAATTTTTTCCGAGGCCTCTGACAAGGCAGAAATCGCCGTCGCGCTTTGCTGTGCTTCCTGAACCGCCTCAAGGGAGGTTTTACTTGCTTCTTTCACCTGACGGCTAATTTCCTGAACAGAACTGCTCAGCTCCTCCGCCGCAGAGGCCACCATATTTACATTGTTCGCTGTTTCATCAGACGCACTTGACACCGCAGCAGAGCGCTCCTTGGTATCGCTTGACGTCATCACCAATTGCCGGGCAGTTGCACTCATTTCCGTTGAGGAAAGTGCCATCACATCCAGCATTTCGGTAACCTTACGGTCAAAGTTACTAATCAGGCCGCTAACCCGGCTAGCCCGGGCCTCCCGTTCAGCCATAACTGTTTTTTCCCGTTCAGCCTCTGCTTTTTCCCGTGAAATGGCCGCCTGTTTCTCAGCGTCCTGTCGCACAAGTTCAGCCTGCTCCGCTTCCCTGTTTGCTTTTTCAAGCCGGATCCGTTCAAGGGCACTTTGTTTAAAACCTTCCACCGCATTCGCCATAGTGCCTATCTCATCACCGCGATCAGAATGGGGGATTTCAATATCATTATTACCCTTGGCTAGGCTGTCCATAGTCGCACTTAATTGGGAAACAGGCACCGTTATTGACCTTGAAATAATATAGGCGATCAAACCACTTAACAAACTGAGCGAGACAATTGCAAAGATTGTCCAGAACTGGGCACGATCCTTGGTTGCCGAAGCCCCGGTCATAAAGATAACAGATTTCGCCTTGGCAAAATCAATCAAGCCCGCCATCTGGGACGCCATTTTCTGCACATGATTGGCCCCCTGTTCCCGGGTAATCCGTGAAGCTTCGTCGACATTTCCTGCTTTAAGGCTACGGATCACCCCGTCACGGATATCTTTCCAGTCAAGGAACGTTTGGAAAACTTCGTTAACCTGCGATTTATCACCGAGAAACCTCTCACGGATAATATCGAACTGTTTGATTACTTCCTGCTCATACTCATTAACTACTGCTGATGCCTTTTCAATATCAACAGTATTTTTAGCCAACACCACATCTTTCATTGATCTGTGCATGGCAATGATATTGCCATTCGCGGTTAGGGCCGCCGTGCTGACCTGTAAGGGGTGATCATATAGCTTTTGCGTATTTTCAAAAATTATATTAATTTGAAAAAATGCAAATATACCCAGGAGGAAAGTTGATAGCACGACGATAGTAAATCCCGCCCCAAGCCGTGTCTGAATTTTAATTTTACCCAATAGTTCTGACTTCTTTAAAGGCCCCATTAATATATTCCACTCTACCGTTTTTTATAAATTCTATTTATTCCCCGGATGTTACCGAGTCCTGAACATATGTAATAAAAAATTACATGCATCGTCATATAATGACAAACCGGTTAAAAACAGATTAATTAAAAGTGGAAATTTCTTTTTCTCACAGACACAATCACTTATAAGGAATCTATGGCTGACAAATCAGAAAAATACAGGTCACTTCGGGACTTTATCGCGCATCTGGAAAAACAGGGCCGCCTTGTGCGGGTGACGGAAAATGTCAGTACCGATCTGGAGATGACCGAAATTCAAACCCGCGTTCTGGCCGAGGGCGGCCCGGCGATATTATTTGAAAATGTTATAAAGTCCGATGGGACAAAATCCGACATGCCGGTTCTGGTTAATCTGTTCGGTACGGTAGAGCGGGTGGCCTGGGGCATGGGACGGGAACCGTCTGAGCTTCGGGAGCTGGGCGAAACCATGGCTTTCTTGCGCCAGCCCGAACCGCCAAACGGATTTAAAGACGCTGTTCAAATGCTACCCCTTCTGAAGCAGGCCATGAATGCCCGGCCCAAGACAGTCAAGAAAGCACCCGTCCATGAAATCGTGCTGACCGGGGATGATATTGACCTGAACCAGTTTCCTGTGCAGGGTTGCTGGCCGGGGGAGCCGGCACCGCTGATCACATGGCCATTGGTGGTTACGAAAGGCCCCGGCAAGGCCCGCGAGGATGATTACAATCTGGGCATATACCGGATGCAGGTTTTGAACAAAAATCAGACTCTGATGCGCTGGTTAAAACATCGGGGCGGCGCACAGCATTTCCGCCGCTGGAAGCAACAAAAATCAGAGCCCCTGCCCGTGGCCGTTGTTCTGGGCGCGGACCCGGCCACCATACTGGCCGCCGTAACACCTGTGCCGGACACCCTGTCAGAATATCAGTTCGCCGGACTGATGCGCGGCAAAAAAACCGAGCTTGTGGATTGTAAAACCGTACCGCTCAAAGTACCCGCCACGGCGGAAATCGTGCTGGAGGGCCATATATCACTGGATGACCAGCGGGACGAAGGCCCCTACGGCGACCATACCGGCTATTACAACAGCGTGGAGAAATTCCCGGTTTTCACCGTCTCTGCCATCACCATGCGCCGCGACCCCATTTACCTCAGCACCTATACCGGACGGCCCCCTGATGAGCCCTCCATATTGGGCGAGGCCCTGAATGAGGTTTTCATTCCGCTTCTGCAACAGCAATTCCCGGAGATTGTTGATTTCTGGTTACCGCCCGAGGGATGCTCTTACCGTATTGCGGTGATTTCCATCAAAAAAGGCTACGCGGGACATGCCAAGCGGGTGATGATGGCCACATGGTCTTACCTACGCCAATTCATGTATACCAAATTTATCATTGTGGTTGATGACGACATCAATTGCCGGGACTGGAAAGAAGTCATGTGGGCCATGTCCACCCGCATGGACCCGGTGCGCGACACCACACTTGTGGAAAATACGCCCATAGATTATCTGGACTTTGCCTCGCCAGTGTCCGGGCTTGGCGGCAAAATCGGGCTGGACGCCACCCATAAGTTCCCCGGCGAAAGCGACCGGGAATGGGGCACAGAGATTGCCATGGATCAGGACATAATCGACCGGGTAACAGAAAAATGGCAAAAGCTGGACCTGCCCGGTTCCGGCAAACCCATATGGAAAAATCAGCAAGATGACCAATGAACAAGCGTTACATGAACAATTTCTGGACAAGCTGGATTATCTGATCCGGGCCGCCAAAAAGGCCGGGGCCGATGCCAGCGATGCCATTATCTATTCCGGTCAGTCCGAAGGCATTTCATGGCGTCTGGGCAAGCTGGAGGATGTGGAACGCTCCGAAAGTGCCGATCTGGGCCTCAGGGTTTTTGTCGGCAAAAAACAGGCTATTGTCTCCTCCAGCGACATCAGCAGTGCCACCCTTGATGTGCTGGTTGAGCGGGCCATGGATATGGCGCGAAACGCGCCGGAAGACCCGTTCGCCGGATTGGCAGACCCGGCGCTTCTGGCCCTGTCGCCTGCTGATATTCCGGAGCTTGACCTTTATGACGATACCGAGAAATCAGCCGAAGAGCTGAAAGAGCTTGCCCGGACCATAGAGGAAACCGCGCTGGGCGTCAGCGGCATTACCAATTCCGAAGGGGCCAGCGCCAGCTGCAGTCGCGGTCTGATCGCCGTTGCCAATTCCAACAATTTTGCCCAAAGCTATCAGTCCAGCAATTTCTCCCTCAGCATCTCGGTCATCGCCGGGGAGGATGCCACCATGGAACGGGACTATGCCTATTCCTCAAAAAGACATTTTTCCGACCTGAGAAACCCCGTTGAAATTGGGCAGGAGGCCGCCGAAAAAACCCTGCGCCGCCTTGGCCCGCGAAAAGCAAAGACCTGTCAGGTTCCGATCATATTTGACCCGCGTGTATCGCGCACCCTTTTGGGTCATCTGTCCGGGGCCATTAACGGCCAGGCCGTGGCCCGGGGCACCAGCTTTCTAAAAGACCGGATGGGTGATCAGGTTTTCAGCGAAGGCATTTCGGTCATAGACAACCCCCATATCCTGCGCGGCCCGGCGTCCAAGCCCTTTGACGGTGAAGGCTGCCGTAACGGCGCGCTGAACATCATTGAAAACGGCATTTTAAACAGTTGGACCTTGGATAGCGCCAGTGCGCGGCAGTTGGGGCTTAGCACAAATGGCCGGGCCAGTCGCGGCACCTCTGGCCCGCCCTCGCCCTCCTCCACCAATCTGTATCTTGCGGCAGGTGATCTTTCGCCTGATGAATTGATGTCTGATATAAAGTCCGGTTTTTATATCACCGACCTGATTGGCATGGGGGTCAATGGCATTACCGGGGATTACAGCCGGGGCGCGGGCGGCTTCTGGATTGAGGACGGCAAGATCACCTATCCTGTCAATGAGGTGACCATTGCCGGAAATCTGAAGGATATGTTCCTGAATATGACCGCCGCTGATGATCTGGTGATAAAATACGGCACCGACGCCCCCACCCTGCGCATAGATGGCATGATAATCGCCGGAGAATAAAAAAGCCGCCCGGACAAGTGGGCGGCTTTTCTGAGGTTATACTGTTTTAGAAGCTGGCACCGACGCTGAAAACAATCCGGCCATCAGAATTATTACCTGTCACATTAGTATCAATATAAGATACACCGAAATCAAGCCCCTGATAGCTAAGCGTCGTCCCAATGAGCCAATCCCATTTTTTATTACCAAAAGCCCCGTCCTCAAAACCCAGACGCAGATTAAGAGACAGCGGCGTATTTGGAATGGCGACTTCGCCATCTGTATAGATGTAGATGTTATCCTGATTACCCAGATTATCATTGCTGAACGCATAGTTCGCGCCAACCGTTAAGGACGCGAAGCCAAGGTCAATACCGGTTGAACCATAAAGCTCAAAATAGTCGGTATTCGTGCCGCCCGGATAACTATAAAGCAAACCGCCAATATCAAAACTAATCCCGTTTACTTCCCCGGCATAGCCGCCGTAAAAATCTGATTCGATGGACGCCCCGTTAAAATCTGAAATATTGGAGGCCCATGTTCCCACATAAAAACCGCTT
Organism: Alphaproteobacteria bacterium; assembly: GCA_013152755.1. Classification (GTDB taxonomy): domain Bacteria; phylum Pseudomonadota; class Alphaproteobacteria; order Sphingomonadales; family Emcibacteraceae; genus Paremcibacter. The sequence goes on along the minus strand of JAADFR010000164.1, from coordinate 3,154 downwards.
TCATGGGACCAGTCAAAGCCACCCTGAATGGCAAAGCCCTCATCATTCAGTGATACACCGCGAAACCGGTAATCATTGAGCATGGAAATATTGGCGCTGATTTCCCCCCCCAGAAAACTGCCTTCTTCGGCCCATGCGGGCATGGCGGCGCTCAAAGTTCCGGCGAATAGTAATGTTGTCAATAATGCCTTTGTCCGTATGGTCACGTTTCTCTCCTTTTATTAGTCACCAGACAGGTATTTTCCTGTCAGGGTAGCGTAATACACAAACTATGCCAATTTCTGGAGAATGTATCAATATTTTTACATTACCCTGAAATAACAATGTGTTAGCAGTTTGCTTTATTCGAAAAGCACTTTAACCAGACAATCTGTCAAGACTATGGCATGCGAACTTATGTGGCAAGCCGCACCCTCAAAGCTTAAATTTCAGGCACATAAAATAGTCAATCGCCGTAGGGCGGGGCCGGATAATATTCAATATTATGCTGAACCTCACGGGCAAAATCAGGCGTGATAACCTGCCCCACCAGCCATAATGCCATATCAATACCCGCCGATACCCCGGCAGACGTGACTATATTACCATCCTGAACAAAACGGCTGTTTTGAATGACATCACTGGTGGGGCTGAGCTGGGCCAGAAGATCAAGACAACCGTGATGGGATGTACATTTTCGGCCCGTCAGCATCCCCGCCTTGGCATAAACCAGTGAACCGGAACAGACACTGGTCACCCAAGTGGCCCTGGCCGACACTTGTCGCAGCATATCAAGAATCCCCTCGTCCGCAATCAAGGCCCGACTACCCTCACCGCCCGGCAAAAGAATCAGGTCATAGGCACTGTCAGAGGTGAGTTTTTTGGGCACATGAACCTGCATCCCCTTTTTAGCTGTTACCGTTTCACCGCCTAGCGAAACCATTTCACAGCTTATTTTGCCGGCTGATGCTTCCTCTGCCATCCGGACCGGAAAACTTCCCACGGGCCAATGGCATCCAGTTCCTCAAAATCATCAAATAAAATTATGGCAATTGAAAACATGTCTTTTCTCCTGTGTATTGACAAGGCCAGTATGACAGCTTTGTTTCTGGCGAAAATGACATATTACCCACGATTTATGCCATTTGGTCGCAAAATACTTTACCGCCGCCGCCCCGCGTCATAGGCTCGGACCATCGCGTTACAGACAGATGAGAAACCCATGACCAAAGTACGATCCATGAAAAAGACAGCCATAATTCTGATGGTCATCGTTCTGCTGGCTATTATTTTCTGGCCCCTTCCGGCCCAGTTCAGGTATGTGGGATCACAATTTGTCACTTTTGCGCTGGCTCTTTATATGGGTTTGCGGCTATGGCGGAATTCTGACCGGGGGCGGTGGCTCAAAGAATTTCAGCGCAACAGTAAATTTAGCTGGATAGTCTATGTCGTTATTCTGTTCATCAGCGGCGCACTGGCCTGGCTAAGTATGAATATATTGGGCTATTGGCCCCGGGCCGTCATCGAATTTATACTGGTGATCGGCATTATCTATTTCGCCCTCAGAGACATTAAACGCTTCCTTATTTGAGCCACCCCATGAAAAAAATAGCCTTCCTGCTTTTCGACCAGTTTCAAATCCTTGACGTGACCGGCCCCGCGCAGGTTTTCAGCTGCGTCAACGAGATCCGCGAACAGCCCGCCTATGACATCCATTATCTGTCCACAGAAGGCAGCCTGTGCCGCGCCACTTGCGGCATGGCAATGATGACGGAGAAGATATATGACCTCGCGGGCTATGACAGCCTGATTATTTCCGGCGGCGGGGGCACACGCGCCGCCTGTGCTGATCGCGCCCTCATCGCCTTTATAAAGGCACAGTCCGCGCGAGTCCGACGGATTATCTCCATCTGTACCGGAACTTTTCTGCTATCAGAAGCCGGACTGGTTGACGGCAAAAGGGTCACGACCCATTGGGCCTATGCGGACAGGCTAAAGAAACAAAATGCGCGTTTACAGGTCATCCCCGATGCCCTCTATATCCGGCAGGGCAAGGTTATCACCTCGGCGGGGGTCACGGCGGGTATGGATGGATCTGGCCCTGTCCCTGATTGAGGAAGACTTTGGCGCGGAAATGGCCAAGGAAGTCGCCCGCCAAATGGTTATATTTTACCGCCGCCCCGGTGGACAATCCCAATTTTCCAGCTTTCAAATGGCGGATATGCCAGAAGATGACCCTCTGGGCCAGCTATGCCTTCATATTGCGGCCCATCCAATGGGCGATTACCGGCTTTCACAATTGGCCCACCGAATGAATATGACAGAGCGCACCTTCCTGCGCCGTTTTCAGCGCAATATCGGCCAGTCCCCGGCAAAATTCATCGAAAAAGCCCGGCTGGACCATGCCCGCCGCGCACTGGAAGAAACCAGCCAAAATCTGGATCAGATTGCCCATGCCGCCGGTTTCCACAGCCCCGAAGTCCTGCGCCGTACCTTCCACCGCCATCTGTCAATTTCGCCCAAAGAATACCGGGAAAGATTTGGTGGCAGGATTATTGCCGCCACGACGAAGTTACCGGACTATGAGGCGGAACAATCTGATAGCGATAGATAATAAATAGGTGCATTTCATCTATACTTGCTCGTTCCCAAATTAGCGGTTGTTGAAGTCCTTGCACTATTACCTCATAGCTTTTTCCGAAACTATTTTTTACTTTTTTCGCATCAGTCGCTATTTTATCGATCAACTCATAACGATATTTCTCAGGGTTGATAATCGTTAATATTGGCTCATCACCTCTAATCAGTTCTGTCCGACCAGAGACAGAAACATCTTTGATAAATTTTTTGATGTCCTGTATCAAAACCCGAGAATTGTTATTCTGTCCCTTAAGGGATGTCTTTACAAAAATAGTTGTATTAGTTGTATCGTTCTTTTTTTTGTCTTTACTCAATATAATGCTTTTATAGTTTTTAAGATTAAGTTTGTTAAAAACGCCGTCGCCATATCCAATAACGATATTTTCATATTTTCCTGCCGCCTTGATCATATTTTTTAGTGTCTTATAAATTTCTTCCGCGCGCATACTCTCTTTCCGCGAATCATTAGTTACCGTAACTTCTAATAAAATTGAATCTGCTTTTTTAAGTAATTTTATAGCTGGCACATCCTCTT
>JAADFR010000163.1 GCA_013152755.1 Alphaproteobacteria bacterium | reverse complement strand
ATTATGGGTGCGCCCAACATTGGTAAATCCACTCTGCTGAATTTCCTGTCCAAGAGAGATGTGGCCATTGTGTCCCATATTGCCGGAACCACCCGTGATTTGCTTGAGGTCCATCTGGACATTGCCGGCTTTCCGGTAACGGTGGTTGATACCGCCGGGATCAGGGAAAGTCAGGACGTCATCGAAGCTGAAGGCATCCGCCGGGCAGAACACCGGGCAAAAGACGCGGATATAAAAATCCTGATGATTGATGCGCGGGATTGGCCGGAGATCCCAGAACGTTTGAAAAAACATATGGGTAAAAATGCTATAATCCTGCTCAATAAAAGTGATCTTTTGCCCAAGGGTGATCAAATTAACATACAAGATGAGTATGATTGTCTTGGGGCCTTTCCGGCCTTTCCGGTATCGGTCAGCCAGGAAACGGGTATGGCCGCTTTTTTGGCCTGTCTGACAGATACTGCCGAAAGCTATATGGAACTAACCGATGGGCCAAACCTGACCCGCACGCGCCATCGGGAGGCCTTGGCAAATTGTGTGACGCACTTAAACCGTTTCTGTGATTATCCGGATAAAGAGCTGGTGCTATTGGCAGAAGACCTGCGTATGGCGGCCCGGAGCTTGGGCAGCATCACGGGGCGGGTGGATGTGGAAGACATGCTGGATGTGATTTTTTCCGAATTCTGTATTGGTAAATAACGCACTGTTTCACGTGGAACAACCAACCTCAAATGAGCCTTTGACTTTGTTTTATGAAAAAACTAGAGTCCCGGACTTGGTTTATGAGAAGGCTTTAAGGTTTAAATGACGGACTATGATGTAATTGTGATTGGCGGCGGCCATGCGGGCTGTGAAGCGGCGGCGGCATCGGCACGTTTTGGGGCCAATACGCTGCTTATCACCCACCGTATGGAAACCATTGGTGAGATGTCCTGTAACCCGGCCATTGGGGGCTTGGGCAAGGGTCACCTTGTGCGGGAGATTGATGCGCTGGATGGCCTGATGGGCCGGGTCATTGATCAGTCCGGGATACAGTTTCGTATGCTGAACAAGCGTAAGGGCCCTGCGGTGCGTGGCCCCCGGGCGCAGGCGGACCGTAAATTATACCGCCAGGCTATGCAGGATATGATCCTGAACTACCCCAATCTGGATGTAAAGGCGGCGGCGGTTGAAGGCCTTGCCATGACACCAGACGGCAAATCGGTTACGGGTATCATCACCGCAGAGGGAGCAGAGATTGCCGCCGGGCGGATTATTCTGACCACAGGAACTTTTCTGCGCGGTATGATACATCGGGGCCATACACAGACCCCGGCGGGCCGTGTGGGGGAGGCACCTTCTCTGGGCCTGTCAGAAACGCTGATACGGGCCGGGTTTGTGCTGGACAGGTTAAAAACCGGGACGCCGGCGCGGCTTGACGGGAATACCATTGACTGGGCCCAATGTATGGTTCAGCCGGGAGATGCACCGCCGATACCCTTTTCCTTTATGAATACAGAAATTACAGTACCACAGATTTCCTGTCACATTACCCATACCACGGAAAAAACCCACAATATCATCCGGGATAACCTTGATAAGTCCGCCATGTATAGCGGGAATATTGAAGGGACGGGGCCCCGTTATTGCCCATCCATAGAAGACAAAGTGGTGCGCTTTGCCGACAAGTCATCACATCAGATTTTCCTTGAGCCAGAAGGGCTTGATGATGATACGGTTTATCCAAATGGTATTTCCACGTCTCTGCCGGAGGATGTGCAGACTGACTATATCCGCTCTATTCCAGGTTTGGAAAAAGTTGTTATCAAGGAATATGGCTATGCCATAGAATATGATTTTGTTGATCCACGTGAATTGTCGGTAACATTAGAGACCAAAAAGATTTCAGGGTTATATTTTGCCGGGCAAATTAACGGCACGACCGGATATGAGGAGGCCGCAGCACAAGGCCTGATTGCCGGGTTTAATGCGGCGAAATCTGCCAGTGGGTCTGAGGAATTTATTCTGGACCGGGCCGATGCCTATATCGGGGTGATGATTGATGACCTTGTGACCAAGGGCACGCGGGAGCCTTACCGTATGTTTACCAGCCGGGCGGAATATCGCCTGAAATTACGGTCTGATAATGCGGACCAGCGGTTGACGCCTTTAGGGATAGACCACGGCGTTATCGGTCAGACGCGAGCGGCATGTTTTCAGGAAAAGCACGCGGCTTTGGAAAAATACGGTGCTTTGGTCAACAGCCTGACTATCTCGCCCAATAAGGCAGCGGATTATGGCTTGAAAATAAACCGGGACGGGGTGAGGCGTTCCGCAAAGACTTTGCTGTCCTATCCGGAAATCCATATGAAAGACCTAAGCGCTATATGGCCAGAGCTTGCTAATATACCGGATGACATCACGGAACAGATTGAGATTGATGCCACCTATAGCGCGTATCTGGAACGTCAGGACGCAGATATTCTGGCCTTTCGCAAGGATGAGGACTTGAGGCTTCCTGCGGGTTTGGACTATGGCAGCATAGGCGGGCTGTCCAATGAGGTGCGGGAAAAGCTCAGCGCGGCACGTCCGGCGACCCTTGGGTCGGCGGGGCGGGTATCCGGGGTGACACCGGCGGCCTTGAACAGTTTGCTACGCTATGTGAAAAGAAAAGAAAAATAAACTCATGGCCGATGTTTTTGGTGAAAAGGACTTTTATAGAAAAACCGCTGTTCCACGTGAAACAATGGATAAGATTCGTATTTATGCGAGTCTTTTGGAAAAATGGCAGAAAAAAATCAACCTGGTCAGCTCTGCGACCCTGCCAGACATGTGGCGGCGGCATTTTTATGATAGTTTTCAGCTAAAAGACCTGTTTGACGGGCCAAATTCCGGAAATTTAAAGATTCTCGATATTGGCAGTGGTGCGGGCTTTCCCGGTCTGTTACTGTCGATGCTTGATATTGGTGAATTCCACATGGTGGAGAGCAATAACAAGAAATGCGCCTTTATGGGGCAGGTCATTCGGGAAACCGGATGCCGGGCGATTATCCATAATGAACGGGTTGAGGATATGGCACCCTTTCACGTGGATTATGTGATTTCCCGGGCCTGTGCATCTCTGGATAAATTGCTTGGGCTGGGGTCTGATTTTATGGGGGCAGATACGGTTTGTCTGTTTCTAAAAGGGCAGATCGCGGATCAGGAAATTCTTGATGCCAGAGAAAATTGGGGCTTTGACGTGGAAAAATTCACAAGCGTCAGCGAGGAATCAGGGGTGATACTGAAAGTCAGCCATATAAAGGCTTTGAGCCGGATTTAATAAGGGAGCAAGATCAGTCATGTCCACAATGTTATCCACAGGCCATCATAAGCCAGAAATCATTGCTATTGCCAATCAAAAGGGCGGTGTGGGAAAAACCACAACGACCATAAACCTGGCGACGGCTTTGGTGGCGGCTAAGAAAAAAGTTCTGCTTGTGGATATGGACCCACAGGGAAATGCCAGTACCGGAATGGGGTCAGAACGGGACAACCGGGACAACAGCATATATGAAATTCTCATGGGCGAGATGGAATTGAGCGACGGAATCGTCAGTACAATCATCCCGGGGCTGTCGTTGGTGCCATCGACCGTTGATCTGGCCGGGGCGGAGCTGGAGCTGGTGAATGAGGCACAGCGTACCTATCGCCTGCGTGCTGCCTTGCAGGACCCGATTATTGACCAGTTTGATTATATTCTGATTGATTGTCCGCCGTCTTTAAGCCTTTTGACCCTGAATGCCCTTGCGGCGGCCGGGTCTGTGTTGGTGCCCCTGCAATGCGAGTTTTTCGCCTTGGAAGGGTTAAGCCTGCTGCTCAGGACCATCGAAACGGTAAAAACCAACTTTAATCCAGCATTGGAGATGGAGGGGGTTATTCTGACCATGTTTGATGGCCGCAATAACCTGTCCGGACAGGTGGCCAATGATGTACGGGGTTATTTGGGCAAAAAAGTATTCAAGACGGTGATTCCGCGCAACATACGGGTTTCCGAGGCCCCATCTCATGGTAAACCGGTATTGCTCTATGATTATAAATGTAGCGGTAGCCAGGCCTATATTCGTTTGGCGCGGGAGTTAATGCAGCGCCAGGCCCGTGCGGCGGCCTGAGTTTAAAATAGTATTTAATGGGATTTTCTTTAGATGGAAACTAAGGTAACAAGAATAAAAAAACAGAATAAAAACAGAGGGTTAGGGCGTGGCTTGTCGGCTTTGTTGGATTCAACGGACCGGGAATATGCCAATATTTCAGCCCCCGCCTCGGCCCATGACCGGGAACTGCCCATCGAGTTTCTGGTGCCAAACCCCTATCAGCCCCGACATTTTTTTGATGAGCAGAAATCAGCAGATTTAATTCGTTCTGTAAAAGACCGGGGGATTCTTCAGCCCTTGCTGGTGCGTCGGCGGGGTGAAAGTAACGAATATGAGATTATTGCCGGTGAGCGTCGCTGGCGGGCGGCACAGGCGGCGGGGTTACATAGTATTCCGGTATTGATTCGGGAAATGACCGACGCAGAGGCCCTTGAGATTGCGTTGATTGAAAATATTCAGCGCCATGACTTAAGCCCCATAGAGGAAGCTATGGGCTATAGGCGGCTTATGGATGAATTTCACCATACCCAGGAACAATTGGGCCATATTGTGGGCAAAAGCCGCAGCCATATCGCTAATATTTTGCGCCTTTTAGCCTTGCCACAATCCGTGCGTGATCTGGTCAGTGAGGGAAAGCTGAGCATGGGCCATGCCCGAGCTTTGATCACGGCGGATGATGCCGAGGCGCTGGCCTTGCGGATTGTCCGCGAGGGGTTAAGCGTGCGTCAGACGGAAGTGCTGGCGAAAGGCGGCAAGCCCCATAAAAAACCAGTCACCCGGCAAAAAAAATCCCGGCAGAATAAGGATGCCGATACCATTGCCCTTGAAAAAGACTTGTCTTTGGCTTTGGGCCTTGTGGTTTCCATTGAGTTTAACAGCGATGAAAGCGGCGAATTACGACTTCATTATAAAACGCTGGATCAGTTGGATGACGTCTGTCAACGCCTGTGTGGGCAATAGCTTGTTTCTTGTAAAATACCCCCCAATATCTTGTTTTTAAGCAATATTTATTTGTTTTATGTTTAAAATGACCAATTTGGTATGATTTCTATTGACAAATCACCCTATTAGGACCATTTAATATAATACAAGACTGGTATGGATTGTAACAAGATGATTAAATTATCAAATCTGGCAGATTATGCCGTTGAGCTGATGTGTTGTATCGCCCTGAAGCCGCAGGACGTTCATTCTTCTGCGGGATTGTCTGATCTTGCCCATATCCCGTTGCCAACAGTGAGCAAGATATTGGGTACGCTGGTGCGTGCGGGCCTGTTGGCCTCTCACCGGGGCTTAAATGGCGGGTTTTCGCTCGCCCGTCCGGCGGATAAAATATCCATAACCCATATTATAGAAGCCGTGGATGGTCCGGTGCAATTGACCAATTGTCTGGGTGAAGAAGCTTCAGATTGTGACCGGGAAAGTAATTGCGGCACCCGGAGCCAGTGGTACCGCATTAATGAAGCGGTAAAAGATGCGCTGGGCAGCGTGCGCCTGTCCCAGATGATTGAATCTGTACCCGATTTTATTGGTGACGGGGCGATGGATGATCTCCCCCTGATCGCCAAGACATTGAATTAGAGTATGAAAAAATGGTAGCAACACAGGAAGCAAAACAAACCGTTCAGGACGTCACCGGAGAGTATAAATACGGTTTCGTTACCGACATTGAAACGGAAAAAGCCCCAAAGGGCCTGAGTGAGGATGTGATTCGCTTTATTTCCGCCAAAAAGGATGAGCCGGAGTGGCTATTGGCGTGGCGCTTAAAGGCATACCAGAAATGGTTGACCATGGAGGAGCCCACATGGGCCATGGTGGATTACCCGAAAATTGATTTTCAGGACATTTATTACTATTCCGCCCCGAAATCTGCCGAAGATGGCCCGAAAAGTCTGGACGAGGTGGACCCGGAATTGCTCCGGACCTATGAAAAACTTGGAATTTCCCTGAAGGAACAAGAGGTTCTGGCGGGTGTGGCGGTGGATATTGTCTTTGACAGCGTATCTGTGGCGACCACTTTTCGTAAAAAATTAAAAGAAGCCGGGATTATCTTCTGTTCTATTTCAGAGGCGGCACACGACTATCCTGAGCTTATGAAAAAATATCTGGGCTCCGTAGTACCTGTTGCGGATAATTACTATTCGGCGCTGAATAGCGCGGTTTTTACCGACGGCACTTTTGTTTATATTCCAAAAGGCGTGCGTTGCCCCATGGAATTAAGCACCTATTTCCGTATCAATGAAGCTAATACGGGTCAGTTTGAACGGACAATCATCATTGCAGATGAGGGGTCTTATGTCTCCTATCTGGAAGGATGCACCGCGCCTCAGCGGGATGAGAACCAGCTCCACGCGGCGGTGGTTGAGCTGATTACCCATGATGACGCGGAAATAAAATATTCGACCGTACAAAACTGGTATCCGGGCGATAAGGATGGCAAGGGCGGCATTTATAATTTTGTCACCAAGCGCGGGGCTTGCCGGGGGAAAAACTCCAAGATATCCTGGACTCAGGTGGAAACCGGTTCTGCCATAACCTGGAAATACCCCAGTTGTTTGTTGATTGGCGACGGCTCGGTGGGTGAGTTCTATTCGGTGGCGATCACCAATAATTATCAACAGGCCGATACGGGCACCAAGATGATTCATATTGGGAAAAACACCTCAAGCACGATCATTTCAAAGGGCATTAGCGCCGGAAAATCCGAAGCCACTTACCGGGGTTTGGTTCGGGTCATGGCGGGCGCAGAAAATGCCCGTAATTTCACCCAATGTGATAGCCTTTTGATCGGGGATAAATGCGGCGCCCATACGGTACCCTATATAGAGATCAAAAACCCCACTGCTCAGGTGGAACATGAGGCGACGACCTCTAAAATAAGCGATGAACAGCTGTTTTACTGTCAACAGCGGGGCTTGGAGACAGAGGATTCCGTGGCTTTGATCGTGAATGGTTTTTGTAAGGATGTGATGAAGAATCTTCCCATGGAATTTGCGGTAGAGGCTCAGAAGTTGCTGGGCATCAGCCTTGAAGGAAGTGTTGGATAAGACAACTAAAAGAGAATAAGATGCTGGAAATTAAAAATTTACATGTGACGGTTGGTGGCAAGGAAATCCTCAAAGGATTAAACCTGACCATAAATGACGGTGAGGTACATGCCATAATGGGGCCAAACGGCGCCGGGAAAAGTACGTTGTCTTATGCCTTATGCGGCAAGGACGGTTATGAGGTAACCCAAGGGTCTATAACCTATAACGGCAAGAACCTGATGGATATGGACCCTAATGAGCGGGCGGGTGAAGGTCTGTTTCTGGGCTTTCAATATCCGGTTGAAATCCCCGGTGTGTCTAATATGAATTTCCTGCGGTCCGCACTGAACAGCCAGCGGCGCTACCGGGGCGAAGACGAGATAGCGGCGGTGGATTTTCTTAAATTGATCCGGGCAAAGGCAGCGGAATTGGATATGGATCCTGAAATGCTGAAACGTCCGGTAAATGTTGGCTTTTCCGGCGGGGAGAAAAAGCGTAACGAAATGGTACAGATGGCCGTTTTGGACCCAAGCCTTGCGGTTTTGGATGAAACCGATTCCGGTTTGGATATTGATGCCCTAAAAATCGTTGCGACTGGCATTAACCGCCTGCGGTCCCCTGATAAGTCCATACTAATGATTACCCATTATCAACGGTTGCTGGATTATGTGGTGCCGGATTATGTTCATATTCTGGCGGCGGGTCAGATTGTCAAAACCGGCGGCAAGGAATTGGCGCTGGAGCTGGAAGAAAAGGGCTATATGGGCCTTGGTATTACAGAAAGTGCGGCGTAAAGCAGATGACACAAAAACGCTATTTTGATACCCCTCAGATTGCTGCCGGCTTTGAAGCCGTGCGCCAATCTCTTCCCGGTGTGGAGAGTGACGGCTTTGACGGACTGCGCGGTGATGCCATGTCAAAATATTTGGACAGCGGTCTGCCTGGCCCCAAGGTGGAGGAATGGAAATATACAAATCTTAATTTTCTGGCCAATGAAAATTTTGATATAGCCACCGTGTCCCCCCAAGAAACCGAGATTAAAGAGCTGTTTGAAAAGGCCCGTGTTAAAGGCCTATCCGGCCCCCTATTGGTTTTCGTTAATGGCCACTATTACAAACCCTTGTCTACTTCTGTTGATCAAAAAGGTATAAAGTTGTCTTTATTGTCAGACAACATTCAGTCCTTCCGGGATGGAATGGCGGTATCTGATGGGGACAGTTCTTTAAATAATTTAAATCGGGCGCTGGTTACGGATGGGTATCATCTGGAAATCGCGCCGAATGTTGAGATGAAACAGCCTATGCAGGTCATTCATATGGCCACATCCGGCACTGATATGACCGCCATGCGCCACCGGGTGCAGATTATGGCAGGCACCGGGGCAAAGGCAGAGATTATTGAAAGCTATATTGGGGCGGACCAAGAGCGCTATTGGACCCACGGGGTAACGGACGTTATGCTGGAACAGGGCGCGGATGTGACAATTTACCAATTTCAGACACAGGGACGCCAAGCAATTCATATGACGGAGCTTCATTCCCATGTGGCGGACAAGGCGCGCTTCAGCCATATCAGTTTGCAACTGGGGGCAGAGATCAACCGGACGGAATTGATCAACAGCTTTACCGGTGAAAATGCGGATATAGAATTGCGCGGCGCCTATTTGGGCCGGAACAAGCAATCACAGGATATTTTTACCCGCATCAACCATGATCAGCCTAATTGTCAAAGCAATCAGCTCTATCGCGGAGTTCTGGATGCGGGCGGAAAGTCGGCTTTTCAGGGCAAGGTCATTGTTGCCCGCGACGCCCAGAAAACCAATGCGGACCAGTCCAACAAGAATCTTTTGCTTAGCCGTAAGGCCGAAGCCAATGCCAAACCGGAATTATTGATTTATGCGGATGATGTCAAATGCTCTCACGGGACCACGGTGGGTGAACTTGATCCGGATCAGCTGTTTTACCTTCGTTCGCGGGGCATGGATGAAGTGACGGCAAAAGGCTTGCTGGTTGAGGCCTTTGTGGCGGAAGTCTTTGATGGCATTGCCGATGAAAATCTGCGCACGGCTTTCAAGGAAAAGACCGCCCGCTGGCTCGCCCATGAGGTGACGCCATGACGTCACAGCCGTTAAGTAATTATAATGTCGATGAAATTCGCAATGATTTCCCTATTTTCAAGCAGGAAATATATGGCAAGCCCCTGACCTTTCTGGATAGCGGCGCCTCGGCCCAGAAACCGCAACAGGTGTTGGACGCGATTCAAAAATGTTACGCCGAGGAATATGCCAATATTCACCGCGGCGTTTATTATCTGTCACAGGTCGGCACTCAGAAATATGAGGATGCCCGGGAAAAGGTCCAGAAATTTATCAATGCCCGTAGTCATAAGGAAATCATTTTCCTGCGCGGGGCGACGGAAGCGATTAATCTGGTGGCCCAGACTTGGGGACGCAAATATCTGACCACAGGTGATGAAGTTGTCCTGAGCCGTATGGAACATCATTCCAACATCGTGCCGTGGCAGATGTTGCGGGATGAAAAAGACATTATCATCACCGTGGCCCCCATTGATGATAAAGCCAACTTTTTGTTTGAGGAATTTGAAAAATTGCTCAACGAAAAAGTCAAGCTGGTGGCGATTACCCATATTTCCAATGCGCTGGGCACCATAACCCCTATTAAAAAGATCATTGCGGCGGCCCACCGGGTCGGCGCAAAGGTTTTGGTGGATGGTTGTCAGGCAGTGCCCCATATGCGGGTGGATATGCAGGATCTGGACGCAGATTTCTACGTTTTTTCTGGCCATAAGCTCTATGGCCCAACGGGGGTCGGGGTGCTTTATGCCAAGGAAGAGCTGCTCAATGCCATGCCACCCTATCAGGGCGGCGGTGATATGATCCGGTCGGTGACCTTTGAAGAAACCATCTATAATGACCTGCCTCATAAATTTGAGGCCGGAACGCCCCACATTGCAGGCGGCATTGGTTTCGGCGCGGCGCTGGATTATGTAGAAAATCTGGGCTTTGAAAATATTGCCCGTCATGAGGATCAGCTTCTGGCTTATGCTCTTGAGAAAATTCAGGATGTGAAGGGGGTTCATATCGTTGGACAAGCGGATCATATGGCGGGGATTATATCCTTTACCATGGACCTGGCCCATCCCCATGATATTGGCACCATATTGGATCAGGACGGTATCTGTATCCGCACGGGTCACCATTGCGCCCAGCCGGTGATGGATTTTTTCGATATTCCGTCTACGGCCCGCCTGTCGCTGGGGCTCTATAACACCCGGCAGGATATTGACCGTTTTGTGGAGGGCCTTAATAAAGTTAACCGGATATTTTCTTGACGATGGATAACAGCCAAAGTTTTCTGGATCAATTTTTACAGAGAGAACAGGATAGACAAGTGAGTGATAGCGAGCAACAAACAGAGATGACACCCAGTGCAGAGCCAGATTTTACCCTGCCCCTGTCCGAGGACACCCGTAATTTTCTCCGGGGCCGGATAGAAGAGCGGATGCGGGAAATTTATGACCCGGAAATCCCCATAGATATTTACGAGATGGGCCTGATTTATGAAATCAATGTGGCCGAGGACGGCAAGGTGGAAATTATCATGACATTGACCACACCCCATTGCCCGGTGGCAGAAACTATGCCCGGCGATGTTCAAATCAGGGCCCTTGACGTGGACGGGGTCCGGGATGTGAATGTGGAACTGGTCTGGGATCCGCCCTGGACCATCTATATGATGAGCGAGGCCGCCCGTCTTGAAATGGGCTTTATGTAGGATATGATATGGGCAATGTAATCACCATCACCGATGCGGCAGCGGCGCGTATTCAGGATATTATGGCGAACCGGGGTAAGGCTTGTTACGGGGTGCGGCTCGGCACCTCGACCAAGGGCTGTAATGGTTTGGCCTATACGGTGGATTATGTGGATGAAGTTGATCCGTCCGATGAGAGGATAGAAGACAAAGGTGTCACATTATTTGTTGATGCTATGTCGCTGATCTATTTGATCGGTAGTGAGATGGATTATAAGGACGAAAAATTCCAGAGTGGCTTTACCTTCACCAACCCCAATGAAAAGGGTCGCTGTGGTTGCGGTGAAAGCTTCCACGTTTAAAGTTTTGCTATTTTCTCATCCAATTCCGCAAATAGCTCGGGAATTTTATTGAGATGAGCCTTTTCCACCTCAAGAATGGTCAGGAAGGCCCGTTTTTTTAGGGCTACTATATCCAGCTTATGGGCCAGTCCGGATATTTCGGCCTGATTATACAGCAGGTCAATCAGCCGCTCTGCACTGTTAAGCCGCCCCCAGAGGTAATCATTCTCCCGGTCTTTGCGGCTGAAAAAGGCGCCGAACCCGGCCATGGCCGTTCCCTGAAGCGGCATATTTTCATCCTCCTTACGCAGGATAGATTTATCCTTGGGGCTGATACGGTTGATTTTTATTTCGTTGAACTCGCCCAGTTCCTTTGATCCCATGATGGAAAAAGTAGTCACATCCCAAAAGGAAAAACCGATATAACTGATGGCAAGGTTTTTGGCCATATCACTGGTCCAGGCAATATTATTCTGATCAGCGATAAGTTGATCAGCTTTGGATTTATAATGATCAAGACGTAATATCTCCGCCAGACGGTCCAATGCCTTTGTCAGACGGGGGGAATGATCCGCCAGAATCTGTTCAACTTTATCAGCAGGCATATCATCGCTGATGCCCAGTTTGGCCACCGGACAAAAAGCCTGTATCAGAGCGGTTTTAATCGGTTGAGGGATGGCATCGATTTCAGCGCAATGACTGATATTTTCTAAAATATCATAAAGCGCCCGTTTTAAACTATCCAGCTTACGGGCATCTTCCGGATGGTGTGAATATTCTGTGTTCAGGTCTTTAATAACGAACAAAAGCCGTCGCCGTTGATATTTGACATCAAATTTTGTCAGGAAATACCCCCATGAGGGTAGCGGGTTAAGGTTTTCGGTCTTTTGTATAAGTCCCTTGACCCAGCTCATTAATTTGGACTGGTTTTGTTTTTCCAGCCGTTCCGTATAGGCGGAAAAATCAAACTTATCGCGAAAAGCCATATTATGCAGTACCGTAAAGAGGGCGCGGCGTTCACGGCCCCCGGGAATAAAACCACATATATCGCCGATGAGACGCGTTAAGTCGGCAACCGTCTTGCGGACTTTCAGGCGCGCATAGCCGCCATATGAAAAACCGGCTCCGGTCACTGCCTTGATATTGGCCACCATGCGAAGATAGGAAATCTGCTCAGCATCCGAAATTGAATTAAGACTTTTGTTGGAAATTTCTGTTACCAGTTCCTCTATCTCTGGTTTGGCCTGATCAATGACAGTTTTTATGGTTCTGATTTGATGGTTATAGGCTTGAATATCGGTTAGATCATCATGCATCGGCTCATTCATGGGAATATTTGACATGGCCCCTTTGATGGTATTCAGCATAGAGGGCGGTGCGCCGGTGGGCGATACGATGGGCGTTTCCGGGTTGGGATCAATATAGATAATGCGCCGGTCAACCTCGCGAAAAGCGGGCCTGCCCTCAATAGCCGTAATGGCCTGATCAAAGGGTTTGTTATTTAAAATGCTGCCGTCCAGAAAAGATGACAGCGCCGGGTCAAGGCCAGACGCACGATATTCAGCAAAATTATTCTTTAAAAAGTCGTCTTTTTTAACCCAACTTTTATCTAGATCTTTCAGAAAATGATCCATTTCTCTGAGCTGTGCCGGCGGAAAGGCCCCGGGGTAGCTAGCCGTTGCCCGGGCGGCAAAGCTGAGCGCCGGAATGTCCAGATAGTCAAAATCTGATTCTACAGTGTTTGCTCCCGTAATTTCTTCAGCAGATTGGCCGTTTTTTTTATTCAGGTAACTGAAATGAAAGTTATGGCGATGCTCACGCTCATAAATGAAGGGCGGGTCGTTGAGCGGGATCGCCCGGCTAAAACCGTAATAGTCCGTTACCGTGACAAAAAGGTCCAGTTTATGACCGTAAGGCATGAGTGAATGATTTTTAACCTTACCCATGCCGTTCAGACCCTTATACATCAGGCCCAGAAAATGCTTGCCGTCAAAGGGCGGCTTTAAGGTCCAGATATTCATCAGGGCCGGGAGCTTTTCCTGTACCCGTGCCGCCAGGTCCGTCTTGCCCAGATATTTCCGGCTCAGATAATTTATCAGGGGTTTGGACAGTATTTTATCCAATGCCCCTGCCGGTTTTTTATCGCCGACAAGCTTGCTCACATCGGCCTCATCCAGCCAATGATGACGTAGATGGTCCATGCTCAGGTCATGGGCCAGCGCCCGGCTCAGAAAAATGCTGTTCATGCCCCCGGCAGATGCCCCGGCAACCACATCAACAATGACCCGCAGGTCCAGTTTAGGGGACAGGCTTTTGAGAATATCAAAATAAACCAGTTCCGTATCCGGTTTATCCAGCAAATGCTCATTGGGATAGATATAGCTCTTGCGGCTTTGCGCGTTAATGTCGGAATCCGCGTGAAAGGCTTTGGAGGCGCGCACCAGCTTCAAAATTTCTTTTGAGGTTCCATGAATATATACTGCCAGCGAAACCCCGCCAAAACACACCAATGCCAATCGTAATTCTTTTTCCTGCATCTAGGGTCTGTCCTCAATTCTATCCGACGGGATGATTAGGTCAAAAACTTGTCCCGGACAACTTTTTAGCTGAGACCAGTCTGAAATATCAAAATCCAGAATGGCAACCATACAGGTGGGATATTTCAGGCTGCGGCTATCTGTGGGCGGGTCATTGGCTAAATTCTGAAACAGCGCAGATAACCCCGGATTATGGCCAATGATCATGATACTGTTGATGGCGGGTCCCAATGACTTAAGCTCATTATATAGATGCCCGGCGGGGGCCAGATATAAATTATCCTGAAAACTGACCTGCGGTTTATCTTTTATGTTTTTTAAAAGGCAATGACAGGTTTCTTTCGCCCGGGCGGCGGATGAACAGAGGATATAGTCCGGTAAAAACCCGGTTTTTTTAATATATTGACCCAGCCATGTGGCGTCCCGAATACCGCGCGGGGCAAGGGGCCGGGATTTATCCTCCGGATGAAACCCGGCCTTTGCATGTCTGAGGAGGAAAAGCCGTTTCATGGGTGATACCCGCTCACTTTGTTAAAAATCGGACGCAATGCCATTATTCTCCCAGTCGCCGTAGCGCGTGGGTTCCGGTCCTTTTCGCCCACCAAACTCTTTGGGTGGTTCGGGCTTTTTTTCCGATTTCTTTTCAGGGGCAGATGATTTTCTTTCGTCGTCCATGTGACTTCTCTTGCAAGTTAGTGTACTGATTCCCTATATAGCAGTAATGATGAATTCAATCATTATGTATTATTAAAGGGACGTACAAATATGGCAAATGATCTTACGGCCAGATGGGCGGCATTGGGCTTTCTGGAGAAAATTCTGGACGACCATTTGCCCTTGGATCAGGCCTTTGATCAGATTTGCCGTCAATTCGGCGATAAGCTATCCGGGCAGGACCGGGGGTTTGTCCGTCATCTGGGCACCACGTGCCTGCGCCACCTGGGACAGCTGGATGCTATGATCAATCATTGCACCACGCGAAAACTGACCGGAAAGCAGAAGAATATTCGTAATATCCTGCGTCTGGGCATTACCCAATTGCTTTTTATGGCCGTACCCGCCCATGCGGCGGTTAATTCAGCGGTAAAGATGACCGACAAGCAGAAAAATACTTCTGAGCGTCACACCAAGGGCATGGTCAATGCCATATTGCGCCGCATAGACCGGGAGAAAGAAAAATTCTCCACTAAATTTCCGCCGACCCTCAACCTTCCCAAATGGCTGAAAGAAAACTGGACGGTTCGCTATGGGGCAGAGGAGGTGGAGAAAATCGCCGTAACCCTGCTTGACGAACCACCACTAGATTTTAGCCTGAAGCCCGATTGTGACGGCGGGGAATGGGCGGAAAAGCTGGGCGGCGCTTTATTGACCGCTGGTTCCGTGCGGGTGGAAAAGGCGGGCCTTGTGCAAAACCTTGCTGGTTATGATGAGGGCAAATGGTGGGTACAGGATGTGGCCGCCAGCCTTCCGGCAAAGCT
>JAADFR010000162.1:4053-4404 GCA_013152755.1 Alphaproteobacteria bacterium | reverse complement strand
ATGACGAAAAGTAGAGTATGTGGATTCTAGTTTGGAAATGCCGGAATGACGGCAGGGAAAACTGACAAACAAAAAAAAGCCCGCCGTATATCCATTGGCGGGCCGCTATAAAATAGCAAGGGAAGAAATTCACATATACTCCTATGTCGGGCGTTTCAAATATTGACCTTTGGGGTCGCCCACAATGGCCCCATTGTCATAAATCAGGTTCCCGCGCAAATAAGTCTGTTTTACGGTCGCCGTCAATTCCTGACCCTCAAAGGGGGTATAGCCCTGCATTGAAGGCGAGTTGGCCGCGCTGACCGTAAAGCCCTCATCCGGGTCCACCAAAACAATATCCGCGTCAAAGCC
>JAADFR010000162.1:2675-4002 GCA_013152755.1 Alphaproteobacteria bacterium | reverse complement strand
TGGCGCTGACCAGTTCAGCCATATGATTATAGCTCATGCCGCGCTTGCCGCCCTCGGTCATCAGGCCGCTGAGCAGATATTCCGTGCCGCCAAAGCCCGATTTCGCCAGAAAAATCTGGTCCGGCTGTTTGTTGTCGGTTTTCATCTCTTCCTTGCAACAGGCATGGTCAGAGACAATCCAGTCCACCTTGTGATCAAGGACCGCTTCCCACAGGGCCTCCACATCTTCGCGGGGACGGATGGGCGGATTGACCTTGGCATGACAGCCGCAAGGGCTATCCACATCCAGCAGGAGATGACCAATCGTCACCTCTTTGCGGAAATTAATATGGGGGAAAGCCACGGACATTCTGGCCGCACTATCCAGCGCTTTACGGGATGTAAGGTGAAGCAGGTTAATATTAACGCAGTCCGTTTCATGGGCAAGGTAAGAGGCAATGGCAATGGCCAGCCCCTCTGAATGGGGCGGACGGGATTCGTGATAAGCCCGCAGACCCGTATGCACCCCCTCTTCCTCAACTATTTTGGTATAGGCGGACATGATTTCGGCAGTTTCACAGTGCAGACTGCAAGAGATCACATCTTTCTTATCGGGATGCATTTCCATGGCTTTTTTCACGCCGCGCATGACAAATTCAAAATGGGCGAAGTCATATTTCTCACCGGGCGGTGTCATCAGGAATTCGCTCTGATCCGATGAGCGGCCATGTAGCCCGTGGGAGCCATAGAACATGAAAATCTTGAAAGACGTTACCCCGTAATCGGCCACAAGGTCGGGAATTTCCGCAATATGCTCATTCATCATGGGGGCCAGATGATAGCCGTAATCCACATAGAAATTGCCTTTTGAAATTTCCAAAACCTCCGGGAAAAATTCCCGGTAAGGCCCGCCTTTGTTCAGATAATATTGCCCAGTGCGCATATAGTTCAGGCTCGACGTCACCCCGCCCATGGCCGCCGCCCGGCTTTCGGAGCGCGCATCCTGATCGAGCGGATTATAAATCCCGGTATGCATATGAGCATCCACCAATCCCGGAAAGGCCAGCTTGCCGCCCCCGTCCACAACCTCTGCGCCCTGCCCGGCGTCAATATCTGCCGCCAGCGTGGCAATCTTGCCATCCTTGATACCAATATCAAGGGCGTCCACCGTTGTCTTGCCGGGCCGGACAAGGCGGACATTTTTGATTATCAAGTCATAGCTTTGGCTGCTGGTCATGGTGCATTCTTCTCCTGCGGTATAGTATGGGGCCATTATATCAGGGTCGCGGGCGGAGTAAGTGACTTTTGTCATTGCTGAAAAATCCTGATAACGCAGACTGCGGATATA
>JAADFR010000162.1:0-2653 GCA_013152755.1 Alphaproteobacteria bacterium | reverse complement strand
ATGACCACACAGGATTGCCGTACAGACGGCGAAGGCCGGATTAAATGCGCAACCGTATCGGCGGCGGATGTTGATGCGGTGATCAGCAGCTATGAAAAATATTTCGGCTATCGCATCATTGATCAGGGACAGGTCAGCCCCCCGCAAGCCACAGCATGGGGAACGCCGGGCATGGCGGGCAGCCGACAAGTGGTCATGGGGCCGGAAAGTGGCTCAGAGGTTTACATCCGCATTGTGGAGAATGAGGGCTTGCCCGCTTATGAACCGCTGAAAACCTATGGCTGGAACGCCATAGAGATTACGGTTCGGGATGTGGAGGCTCTCCATGAAAATCTGAAACAATCCCCCTTTGAGATCGTGGGCGAACCCACCTATCTTGATTTCTCCGACAAGATTTATCCCATGCAGGCGGTGGGCGTGGCCAATGAGCTGTTTTACCTCAATCAGGTGCGCGGCAACCTGCCCGATTACGACCTGCCCATGGCGCGGTCTTTTGTGGATCATACCTTTATCATGGTGCTGGCGACCCCGGATATGGATGATGCCATTAAATTCTATGTGGATAATTTCGGCTGGGATCAGGGCAATGCCTATTTCGTCAAATACAGCGTTATTAACGAGGCGTTTAATTTGCCCGAGGAAACCCCGCATCATCTGTCCATGACCTGTAATGGCCGGATTGTGAATAATGAGATCGACCAATATCCGCCCGAAACCATAGAGCGCCCTTGCGCGCCGGGCAAGCTCGCCCCCGGCATTGCCATGACCAGCTTTATCGTCGATGATCTGGACCGGGTGAAGGCCGAGATGATCACCGCACCGGTGCGCCTTGACATGGCCCCCTATCATGGGCGAAGATCAGCCTGCTGCGTTGGCAACGCAGGCGAATTGATTGAATTGATCGAGGCAACATAAGTATGACAGACAAGCTTCTCGGCCCCGGCTATTATGCAATAGCCCTGCAAACCACCATTGACGGGGTTAATGGTTGCGGGGACCGGGAAGCGGCCTTTGACCTGATCCATAAAAGCATCACCCGGCTGGCCGGGGAGATCAGTTCCAGCAAGAAATTTGTCGGGCCGGATGTGCGCCTGATGGTGTTGCCGGAATATGTCCTCACCGCCTATCCCATGGGGGAGAGCATTGAGGGCTGGGCGAATAAGGCTTGCCTTGACATGGATGGGCCGGAATATGACATGCTGGGCAGGATTGCGCAGGATAATGATCTGTATCTATCAGGCAATGCTTACGAGAAAGACCCCAACTTTCCGGGGCTGTATTTTCAGGCGAGCTTTATCATTGACCCGTCAGGCGATGTGATTTTGCGCTATCGGCGGCTGAATTCCGTCTTTGCCCCCACCCCCCATGATGTGTGGGATAAATATCTGGATATTTATGGCCTCGACGGGGTGTTTCCGGTGGCCAAAACCGACATCGGCAATCTGGCCTGTATCGCGTCCGAGGAAATTCTCTATCCTGAAATCGCCCGCTCCCTTGCCCTGCGCGGGGCAGAGGTTTTCCTCCATAGTTCCGGCGAGATCGCCTGCACCCATGACAGCATGAAAAACATCGCCCGCAAGGCCCGCGCGATGGAAAATATGGCCTATGTCATATCCTCAAACTGTGCGGGCATACGCGGCCACGCCATGCCGGAAAATGCCACCGGCGGCAAATCGGCCATCATTGATTACCGGGGCATGACATTACAGGAAAGCGGCTGGGGCGACACCATGACCGCCAACGATCATATCGACCTGAACGCCCTGCGCCGTCACCGCGCCCGCCCCGCCATGAATAATTTTCTGGCCCGTCAAAGGTTGGAGCTGTTCGCCGACACCTATAGCGGCCCCGGCAGCCACCCGGCCAATTCGTTACTGGACAAAAACGGCGACCATATCGTGCCGGAGCGCAGTCATTTTTTGGAGGTGATGTTGAAGGCGATTGGGAAGGTTTGAGGACAGGGATTTTACGTATGAATTAATTCGACCTCTATCATCGTAAATACCTATAAGAAATGCAATAATATAGGTCTGATGTAAATACTCAGAATCAAGAATAGAACAGTTTATCCAATAAAAGCGGCCCCAAAGGGCCGCTTTTATTCTTATAATATAAAACCATTGAATTAATTCGGGCTTGCTATTTTCTTCCGGCGTCTTACCACAAACCCCATAAGGCCCAGGCCGCCAATAAAGAGAGACAACATTTCTGGTTCCGGAACAGAAGAAACCCTACTCCATCGCTGACCAGTATTATTAGTCGCATAAGCACGGGATCCCCTATAATAGCTTGTATCAGAATTACTACTAATATCGCCGCGTGAGAATATATCTGCACTAAATGTATGGCCATGTGTCGCATCAATAAACCAACTTGATGGCGCAAAATTAGTAAAACTCACCTGAATAGTATAACTTCTTGTTGTCACTAGGTTATTAAAAACATTGAACCCATCCTGAAATTCCCAAGCGGTAAAATCTGACCGGCCAAAGCTATTGCTCACAATAGAGCCAGTCCCAGTGGCGTTCAAAAGAGATTTATCAAATAGAATATAGCCCCATGTTTTATCGCTGGTAGAGAAATGTGAGTTATTTATAAACCTATTGTAATTCACACCATCATAATTAAACATCTGCATCCCAGAGAACGGCGG
>JAADFR010000161.1 GCA_013152755.1 Alphaproteobacteria bacterium | reverse complement strand
GTGGTATAGAGCGCCCGCCGCCCCTTCGCCTCGATCAGCCGCGCCGTATCACAGAAGCGGTAAGCCCCGGCAATTTCCATATGCTCAGGATCCCACAGCACCAGATGATAGTAATCTATATCATAGCGATCAAAGTCGCGGGCCTTGCCAGTACCTTCGCCCACCGCCCGGAAAGTTTCCTCCCGCAGGCGGCCAATTTCCCGGAGCAGGGCCGTATCGCCAATGTCTTTTGCCAGATAAATCACCTTGCCGTCCGGGCTTTCCCCCAGGACTTCATGGCGGGACAGTTCCCGGTAGACCTCACGCGACCTTTCAGGCTGGGCCACGGAAATATAGGTGCGGAACAGGCCCTTTTTACCCCGGCCCACCCGTTCCACGTGGGACCGGAATAATTTGGCGAGGGCCGTATCATGGGTGCCGGTCAGGGACTTGTAATCCACCAATTCCCCTACACGGATTGGTACGGTTTTGCGGGCCTGACCAAACATTTCCCGCACCAGCATCACCACCGACAGCCGTTTGGAAAAGAAGGAGGCCAGATAAAAAGCCAGCGAATTGCGGGCATGGACATAAATCGGCAAAATAGGCGAACGGGTCCGGCGGGCGATTTTCAGAAAGCCCTTGCGCCATTTACCATCCCGCACCCCGCGCGGCCCCATACGCGACACCTCACCCGCCGGAAAAATAATCACCGCCCCCTCATCATTGAGAAAACGGCTGATGGCCATGACCTGCGCCCGGCTGGTGGTACCCTTCATATTATCCACCGGAAAGATCAAATCTGTGATCGGTTCGATGACACTCATCCGGTCATTGGATACGATCTTCACATCACGCCGCACCCGGGATACCAAGCGCAGCAGGGCAAGACCGTCCAGCGACCCAATGGGGTGATTGGCCACAATGATCAACCGCCCCTGGGCCGGGATTCGCGCCCTCTCCTGTTCGGCAATAGAGACATCAAAGTCAAAATAATCCATCACAAGGTCAATGAAATCAAACCCGCGTGCATGGGGGTACTGCCGGGAGAAATTATGAAAGTCCTGTTCCCGAACAAGAAAACGGGCCGCGGTGCAGGCCAGTTTGAACAGCCTGCGCCGTCCCTCCAATAACGGAAAATAATCCCGAACAATATTTTCGGCAGAAATCATCCTGTGTCTCCTGTGATATTTTTCATGAGACAAGGCTAACAGCCTACCATGACAGTCAGATGTAGATTCTCTTGCAGAAATATGACATTAATTCAGCGCGTTTTGCCCGCAATTCGGACGGCAGCTTTCTTGACGGCATCCGCTATCTCTTCTGCTACGATACTGTTGCCCATGGCGCGTGCCACATTTAAACCGCCGATCAGGACAGACAGCATCGCCCATGCCCGCGTCATACTTTCTTCTTCTGTACTACCGACAAGGCCCTGCGCAACCAGCTTTGCGATACGGGTCATTTTAACTTCATAGGACGCCTGTTGATCGGCCCCCGCCTTGACCACCTCCGGCGTAAGTGTCGCCATGGCACAACCATTGGCCAAGTCTTCCCGATGGGATCGGCCCAGATAATAATCTGAAAATGCATCCACCCAATCCCCCCCATATACCGTTTGAAATTGCGGTATAGCAGCGATCACTTCATCAAGCCCGGCCTCGACTGCCATCTCGAACGCCGCATCTTTTGAGCCTAAATGAGCATAAAAAGCTCCTGAGGTAACGCCGGCGGCCTTGGCAATGCCATCAACACCGATTCCCGCAAAACCAAATTGCCGAAAGCTCCTGCCAGCAGCATCTATCATTCGTTTTCGGGTTTCTTCTTTCTTTGTAACAGCTTGTTTTGTCATTATATTTCCTAAAATATAACGAACGCTATATTTATCCTTGACAGATAACGATCGTTATATTATTTGTATTTTATAGCGATCGTTATATTTGATTGCTGCCGAAAAGTCAATGCCTTCTCCCAAGGCCTGACGCAACATATGCCAGAAACCAACCAAGGATAAAATAATGACTAAAGCATTCGTTTATACAGAATTACAAATCTCCGTCCCCTTCAATGATGCCCCATGGAAAGACATCAACAGAGCCGTTAAGCAGCAATCCGGTTTTCTGAATAAAACCTGGCTTTCCGGTATAGGCAATAACTCTGTTGGCGGTCTCTATACATTCGACAGCATTGAAAATGCCCAAAAATTTGTTACCGGTTATTTCCCCGGTGAAACCAGAGAAATTGGTGCGCCCCATACATCACGTATTTTTAATGCCGATATTGTCCAAGAAGCCAGTATGGACATGAATTCAGTTCATTTCGGTTCTGAAATAAAGCAAAAACCAATGGCTTTTGTTTATACAGAGGTACAATTGAATATTCCATTTGATGACGCCCCATGGGCTGATATGAATCCGGTCCTGAAACAACAGCCCGGCTTTCTCGCCAAGACATGGCTCAGCGGATTACACACAAATAGCGCCGGCGGCCTTTACGCTTTTGATACGGTTGAAAATGCCCGGAAATTTGCCCTCGACTATTTCCCCACCGAAGCCGCCCAATTAAATGCCGCCTTCACCACACGGGTCTTTGATGCATCCATTGTTGAGGAAGCAAGCCGCGAAATGAACTCACCTTTTTTTAACTGATCGGAACGGAAAAATATCATGAAATACCCCCTATCAACCCTCTTTATTTCCGCTGTCATGCTCGGCACAGTAAGTTTCAACGCCATGGCCACCGAAACGCAATGTATGCCCCTTGGTGGGACCGGCATGGCCAATGCCATAGACGCTACCCATTTGATTGCATCTCTAACCGGCAGCTTTCAAGGCGGTGCCCGGGCAGAGATATTGAAAGAGCTAAAGACACAGAACGGTCTTATTCTGGATATGGAGCATTATTTCTTCACCCATAAAGGCGGTCTTCTGCGCACAAGGGACAAAGCAACTTTAACCAATGTCGCGGGCAGGCCCAACGTCTATATGCTTGAAATTTCTTATGAAATTCAAGAATCAAGCGGGGCCTTTGACGGCTATAAGGGTGGTTTTAGCAGTGCTGGTCTTATCGACCTGAATATTGGCGAGGTCGTGCTGCGCTATAACGGTGAAATCTGCAAATGATCCGGATGATCAAACCGCATCACTTTCTACATGTCATGCTGCGGGTCAGTGATCTGACCCGTTCGCTTGAATTTTACCAGAATATCATGGGCCTGACATTGGTCCGGCGGAAAGATTATCAGGAAGGCCGTTTTACCCTCGCGTTTTTAGGCTATGGGCCGGAATGCGAAACCACCGTACTGGAACTAACCCATAATTGGGATCAAACCAGTTATGAGATTGGATCCGCCTATGGGCATATGGCCCTTGCCGTGCAAAATATTTATGATTTTTGCACGGCCTTGGCGGATATTGGAGTCAAAATTACCCGCCAACCCGGTCCCATGACATTTGATGACACAGAAATAATTGCCTTTATCAAGGACCCCGATGGTTACATGATCGAACTAATAGAAAAACAATGATTATTATCTGTTCTTCCGGTTGGCGACGATGTCTTCCACCACGGACGGGTCGGCTAGGGTTGATATATCACCCAGATTTTCATGCTCATTTGCCGCCACTTTGCGCAATATGCGCCGCATGATCTTGCCGGAGCGGGTTTTGGGCAGAGCGGGGGCAAACTGAATATGATCTGGGGTGGCGATGGGGCCAATTTCCTTACGGACCCAATCCTTTAACATCTGATGGGATTCTAGGGTAGGATCAATCCCCGTCATCAGGGTCACATAGGCGTAAATCCCCTGCCCCTTGATGTCATGGGGATAGCCAACCACGGCGGCCTCGGCCACATGTTCGTGCGCGACCAATGCGCTTTCCACCTCAGCCGTACCCATGCGGTGACCGGACACATTGATCACATCATCCACCCGGCCCGTAATCCAGTAATAACCGTCTTCGTCCCGGCGGCAACCGTCCCCGGTGAAATATTTGCCGTCGTAAGTGGAAAAATAGGTCATGACAAAGCGGTCATGGTCGCCGTAGACGGTGCGCATTTGCCCCGGCCAGCTGTCAGTGATGACCAGATTGCCCTCTGCCGCACCCTCAAGCACCTTACCGTCCCCGTCCACAAGTTCCAGCTGAACCCCAAAAAATGGCCGGGTAGCCGAACCGGGTTTCAGGGCCGTGGCCCCGGGCAATGGCGTGATCATAATACCGCCGGTTTCCGTCTGCCACCAGGTATCGACGATGGGGCAATTTTCCTTGCCAACCACCTCATAATACCAATTCCAGGCCTCCGGATTGATCGGCTCGCCCACAGTACCGAGCAGGCGCAGTGACGAGAGATCACAGGCCTTGACGAAATCATCCCCGGCCCCCATGAGGGCGCGCAGGGCCGTGGGCGCGGTGTAAAATATATTGACCTTATGCTTGTCGCAAACCCGCCAGAAACGGGAGGCGTCAGGGTAAGTCGGGATACCCTCAAACACCAAAGTTGTCGCCCCATTGGCCAGCGGGCCATATACGATATAGCTGTGACCGGTCACCCAGCCCACATCCGCCGTACACCAGTAAACATCACCGTCATGATAATCAAAGACCAGCTCATGGGTCAGGGATGCAAAGACCAGATAACCGCCGGTGGTGTGTAACACGCCCTTTGGCTGGCCCGTGGAGCCGGAGGTATAGAGAATGAACAGCGGGTCTTCCGCCTTCATTTCTTCCGCATCACATTGGGCGGAAACTTTTTTCGCCGCATCCTGATACCAGATGTCACGGCCTGCGGTCATGGTAATGTCCCCCGGCGCATTGCGGACCACGATGACACTGCTGACCTCTACCCCGTCCCGTTCCAGCGCCGCATCCACATTGGCTTTCAAGGGCGTCGTGCGGCCCCCGCGCAGGCCCTGATCGGCGGTAATGACCACATGGCTGTCACAATCCCTGATCCGCCCTGCCAGCGCGTCCGGTGAAAAGCCGCCGAATACCACTGAATGAACCGCCCCGATGCGCGCACAGGCCAGCATGGCATAGGTGGCTTCGGGAATCATGGGCATATAAAGCGTCACCCGGTCACCCTTTTTCACCCCCTGCTCTTTCAAAACATTGGCGAATCGGCAGACCTGCTCATGGAGTTCCTGATAGGTGATATGGCGGGAAACAGCCGGGTCATCGCCCTCAAAAATTATCGCTGTCTGTTCAGCCCGCGCGGGCAGGTGACGGTCGATACAATTGACGCTCACATTCAGGGTGCCGTCCTCATACCATTTGATATGAAGATCTTCCTTGGCAAAGGAGGTATCCTTGACCTTTGTATAGGGTTTTATCCAGTCAAGACGTTGTCCCATCTCGCCCCAGAAACCTTCCGGATCGCGTACCGAACGGTCATAAAGTTCGTTATATTTAGCGTTATTCACATGGGCATTTTCTGCGAAGGCCGAAGGCACGTCAAAGGTTGCTGTCTCGGTCATTTTATTTCCTATATTTTTGACATTGGTCGTCGTGATCGTTTATAAGTCTGCGGGGTCAATGTATATTACAAGCCATCAAAAAAATTGTCTACAGGGTAAGGAAATAATGACACAGGAAGTCGACAGAAGCGTATCCGCCATCAAAGCCGCCTACAAAGGTGACTTCCCCAAGGTTGCGCTCATTCTGGGCAGTGGTCTGGGAAAATTTGGCGATATAATGGATATTGACACTATCATTTCCTATGATCAGATTCCCGATTTTCCCCAGCCTACGGTCGCCGGTCATGCCGGCCGGTTGCTGATCGGCAAGGTGGGCAAGACGCCGCTGGTCTGTATGCAGGGCCGCATGCATCTCTATGAGGGGCATCCGGCGGACAAGCTGGCCATTTCCATCCGGACCTTCAAACGGCTGGGGGTTGAAAAACTGATCATCACCAATGCGGCAGGAAGCCTGCATCTTGATATGCCCGCCGGGTCGATCATGCGCATTGACGACCATGTGAATATGTCCGGTCATAATCCGCTGATCGGCCTCAATGACGACAACTTCGGCCCGCGTTTCTTTGATATGACAGAGGCCTATGACCCGGACATGCGGGATAAGTTGGCACATTCGGCAAAGGCCCTGAATATTCACCTGCACAGCGGGGTTTATGTACAGCTCACCGGGCCAAATTTTGAAACCCCCGCCGAAATCAGAATGCTCGGCAAGCTGGGCATTGATGCGGTGGGCATGTCAACGGTTCAGGAATGTCTGGTGGCGCGCCACTGCGGCATTGCGGTGGCTGGTGTCTCGCTGATCACCAATCTGGGCGCGGGCCTGTCGCCCACCCCCCTGTCTCATGAGGAAACATTGACCGAGGCCGAAAAGGCCTTTGGCGACATCAGCCGCCTGCTGGTGCATTTCATTGACGGACTTTCGGCGTGATATGACCCACAAGATACTGCACCAACCCAAAAAATCCGCCCTGTCCATCGGCACCGTGATGATAGATATTATCACCGTCATCGCCGATGATGATGTGGAACTGATGACCCTGCATAATATGACCAGCTCATTTTTGATGCTGGAACAGGGGCGCAAGGTGGAATCGCTTAGCATCGACACCTATGTGGGCGGCGGCGGCGCCAATACGGCGGTCTGTATGCGGCGTCTGGGCATGGATATGGATATACTGGCCCTGATCGGCAATGACCTGAATGCAGAAAAAATCCTTGCCCGGTTTGAGGATGAACATATCGGCCTTGATCATGTACGCACGTTGGATAATGTGGGTAGCGGCGTTGCGGTTCATATCGCCAGCCATGACCGTAATGCGGCCATATTCACCCACCGGGGGGCCAATTGCTGCCTGAGCGTGGAAGATGTCACCGCCATAGATTTTACCAAATATGCTCTGGTTTATGTCACCAATTTGAGCAACCAGTCCGCCAATCATTTTCCCCTGATCGTCGCCCGAGCGGCGGCGGCCAACTGTTTTATCGCCTCAAACCCCGGCATCCGGCAGCTTACCCGGCTGTGTGATGATTTTCTGGCAAGCCTGAAAGATATAGACCTGCTGTCTGTCAACCGGGTGGAATGTGCGGCCCTGATACCGAAACTGGTTTCCGAAGACCCAAAAGCCTGTAAGATCGCCCTGCCCTTGTCCGATCATATGCCGCCCCTGTTGAAAAGCGGCTTTAAATTCGGCGGGTTCTCCATGGGGCTGGTGGATTGCATGAAAAGCCTGAGCGACCACGGGCCGGGTTATGTGGTCATTACCGATGGCGGCAAGGGAGCCTATCTGCTCCATGAAAATTACCTTTATTATTGCCCGCCGCAGAAAGTCACCATGCGCGGTTCCGCCGGGGCCGGGGATAGTTTCTCCTCAACGCTGGCCAGTCTGATTTCTGCTGGCAATGCACCGGATTTGGCCCTCTATGCGGCCTCCGTCAATGCGGTGTCCGTGATCTCCTGCATTGATACCCAAAGCGGCCTGCTGACCTTTAAGGCCCTGGAAAAAGAATTGAATACCACCGATATTGCCTCGACAATCATCCGGTGGGACTTAACATAAACCCGAATTGGACTTAACTCATGGAAAAAGTATATATCTCCGCCGACAGCCTGCTGGACGACAGCTTTAAAATGGCTCATATGATTTTGGAAAGTGGTTTTGAGCCGGATTATATTGTCGGCGTCTGGCGCGGCGGTACGCCCATCGGCATTGCGGTTCAGGAATATCTGGATTACCGGGGGCTGAAATCGGATCACATCGCGATCCGCACCTCATCCTATACCGGCATTGCCACCCGCTCCTCTACGGTAAGGGTTCACGGGCTGGGCTATATTGTTGATAATATCAATGCCCATGACAAGCTGCTGATCGTAGATGACGTGTTCGATTCCGGCCTGAGCGTGGATGCCATCATCCGTGATCTGGAGGAACAATGCCGCCGCAATATGCCCGAAGACACCCGGGTCGCCACCGTCTATTACAAGCCGGAAAAACGCAAGACCGAGCGCATACCCGACTATTACATCCACGAAACCAATGAATGGCTGGTCTTTCCCCATGAGCTGCATGGCCTGACCATGGATGAGGTTGCCAAATTCAAATCACCCATGGTGGCCGAACTGCTCAATAAGGAAATCTGAGCCCGTTATTTCTTCTGTAAAGCCTTGGTAATGCGCGCGCCAATTTCATTGGCCTGCCTGCGGATTTTTTCCGCATCCAGCGTCAGAAACTTTCCGTCCTGCATCAGAATGTGACCATCAACGATGGTGGTCACAACATCACTGCCCGTTGCCGCATAAACAAGGTGCGAGATCACATTATACAGCGGCGTCATATGGGCACCGGACAGATCCAGCTGTATCAGGTCGGCCCGCTTGCCCACCGCAATATCACCCACCAGCTTGTCCAGCCTGATGGCCTCGGCCCCGCCGATGGTGGCCATTTTCAGGACTGTTTCTGCGGGCATTAAAGTCGCGTCATAATTGACGCCCTTGTGCAGCAGGGCCGCAAGGCGGATTTCCTCCCACATATTCAGGTCATTGTTGGACGCCGCCCCATCGGTCCCCAAACCGACCCGCACGCCCGCTTTAAGCATTTCAGGTACCGGCGAAATACCCGCCGCCGTTTTCAAGTTTGACGTCGGATTATGAATAACCCCGACCTTGTATTTTGCCAACAGCTTGATTTCCGCTGCGGTAGGATGCACCACATGGGCGGCAATCAGCCAATTGTCAAGCAAGCCCAGATTCTTCACATGCTGGATCGGGGTCGTACCATAGCGTTCCTTGATCTGGTCAAGTTCCGCCCGGTCCTCGGACAGATGGGTGGTGATCGGAGCTTTTAATTTTCTGGCCATTTTCGCCAGATCAGCCAGATGTTCCGCTGAAACCGTATAGGGCGCATGGGGGGCAAAGGCCGGAATGACCCGCCCGGATTTGCTCTTACGTTCCTTGACGAACTTGACCGCCGCGCCGTAAGAATCATCCCATCCTTTAAAGCCGGGGCTTGGAAAGTCAATGGACGGGGAGCCAACAATAGCCCGCAGACCGCAGGCCTCAATCACATCCGCTTCCCGGTCGGGGTAGAAATACATATCCACAAAAGTGGTTGTCCCGCCCCGGATCATTTCAAGGCAAGCCAGCTTCATGCCCACGTCAATAAATTCCGGGTCAACAAACTGTCCTTCCATGGGAAAGATATAATTGCGCAACCACGGCATCAGCGCCAGATCATCGGCCATGCCCCGAAACAACACCATAGATGTATGAGTATGACCATTGATCAGTCCGGGCATCAATATCCGGTCTTTGCCTGAAATATTCGTTTTTGCCGTGTATTTGGCCCCGATGTCGTCTGCGGTTCCCACGGCCACGATCACGCTGTCCTTCACGGCCACAGCCCCATTTTCAATCACCGGCATTTCCGGGGTCATGGTCACCACATAACGGCCCTGAACGATCAGATCAACCGATTCTTTTTCGGCGGCGCACGCGGTTACCAAAAGGGATAATGTTATAAAAATACCAAATATCAGGGGCTTGAGATTTGATAAAATTCCGGGTGTTTTTATTGTAATTTTTTTCATTGTTTTTCCTTTGTTTCTTTTTATCCGGGACATTCCCCCCTGCGGGAATCCGGTCAATATAACACAGTGGGATTTCAAAAAAAATAATTAACTCTTGACTCTCATTGATCTAGTGTACTATGTTTGTACAACACTTAAACACCACAACAGTTAATGTGCCAACTTTATAGATAGGAATTTACCGTGGCTACACAGTGGAAAAATGATCAGCCAATCTATCTGCAACTGAAAGAGCAGATCATGGCAATGATAATTGACGGGATACTGAATGAGGGCGAGGCCCTCCCTTCCGTACGGAAAGTCGCCGCCGATTATCAAATAAATCCCATCACCGCCTCTAAAGCCTATGCCGAGCTGGTGGATGAGGGACTGGTAGAAAAAAAGAGAGGGCTTGGAATGTTTATTCTTAAAGGGGCCAGAAAAAACCTGCTGAACGCAGAACAGAAAAAATTTCTTGAACAGGAATGGCCGGAAATCATCAAACGCATTTCCCTTTTGGGTCTTGATACCAAACAACTGATCGAAGCCGCCACCGGCAAGAACAAGGATTAAGCAATGACAAATATTATCACCGCACACAATCTTAGC
Source organism: Alphaproteobacteria bacterium (assembly GCA_013152755.1). GTDB lineage: Bacteria > Pseudomonadota > Alphaproteobacteria > Sphingomonadales > Emcibacteraceae > Paremcibacter. The sequence continues at coordinate 14,956 of JAADFR010000161.1, read as the reverse complement.
AAATCCTATGGCTCTTTTCAGGCATTGAAAAATGTGAATATGACCATTCAGAAGGGACAGATCGTCGGCATCATCGGTGCTAACGGCGCAGGCAAGACAACCCTGTTGAACAGTATTCTGGGCCTCGGCGCCTATGACGGCGACCTTGATGTTCTGGGCTTTGACCCCTATAGCCAACGTGATGAGATGATGAAGGAAATCTGCTTTATCTCTGATGTGGCAACCCTGCCTAAATGGATCAAAGTGTCCGAGGCCATTGACTTTGTCGAAGGGGTCCACCCCAGCTTTAACCGGCAAAAGGCGCTTGACTTCCTCGCCGGGACCAGCGTTCCCCTGGATAAGAAAGTCCGCCAGCTTTCCAAAGGCATGGTTGTTCAGGTTCATCTGGCCCTGATCATGTCCATTGATGCCAAAATACTGGTGCTGGACGAGCCCACATTGGGGCTGGACATTATTTACCGCAAGAAATTCTACCATCAATTGCTGGAAGATTTCTTCGATGAAGACCGGACCATTCTGATCACCACCCATCAGGTGGATGAGATTGAAAATATCCTCTCTCAGGTGGTCTTCATCCGGGACGGGGAACTGGTCCTGACCGCCGATATGGAAGATATTTCCAATCAATGGATGGTGCTGAACCCCGCACCGGAGAATAATGATGCCGCCCGGGCCTTGTCGCCGGTATCAGAACAAAGCCTGCTGGGACGCACATCATTTATTTTTAATGGCCGATCCCGCGCCGAACTTGCCGAGCTTGGCGAGGTGAGCCGGATCAGCCTGTCTGACCTGTTCGTCACCCTAATGGAAGGAGCCTCATCATGACCGCCCTGCGCCAGAAATCAAAAGCCCTGATCATTGCCGGTTTTATCACCATCCTTATGGTCACCGGCATTGCCAACCTGTCCTATAGCGCACAGCAAAAGTCATCTGTACTGGACTTTGACCAGAAAAGCTCATCCTGTGCCTTGAGCATATGCAGCCTGTTGTGATTTGAAATGCCGATAAATAATGTAAGAAAAACGGAGAAATAAAATGTTAGCCTCCATCGTAAAGATAAACGGATACAACCCCTTCAAGGCCCTGATGCTCAGGGAATATTGGGAAAACCGCCGGGCCATTTTCATGACGCCACTGATCATCACCGGCCTGTCCATGGTTCTGATCATGATCAGCATGGGCCTGTTTGGGGCCGCCATCCATGTTGACGGTAATTCCTTTACCCTCGGGGAAATCATTGACAAGATGTCCGCGCAGGATGCTGAGGAATTAAGCCGGAATATCAACCATCTTCTGCTGGCCTCCTCTGTGCCGATTATGATTGGTGTCTGGTTCTGCATGGTCTTTACCGCCCTCGGCTCCCTGTATGACGAGCGAAAAGACAGCAGTATCCTGTTCTGGAAGTCCATGCCTGTATCGGATTTTCAGACCATTCTGTCAAAAATACTAACCGTGACAGTGGTCATTCCCGTGGTCGCCATCTGTTTTACCCTTATCTTTCAGGTATTTCTGTTGATCGTCGGCAGCTTCTATACCATTGGGACAGATTATAGCGCATGGAACCTGCTGTGGGCCTCAACTAATATGCCCATGCTGGTCATTAACGAGATCATTTATATGGCCATGTTCAGCCTGTGGGCGTTGCCCGTATTCGCCTGGTTCATGCTGGCCTCTGTCATCGCCAAGCGGACACCGTTGCTGGTCGCAACCATACCGGTGGCCCTGCTCGCTCTGGTCGAAGGTCTGTTTTTCCATTCGGAATATTTGATCCGCTTCATTGGCATGCGCCTGATGGGGGCCCATATCCTGAAAAATGAGGGTGGTTTTGGCAGCAGCTTTTCAAGCTTTGATCCAAGCTCAACCATGGACATCATCCGCTCCGCCGGCGACCCTGCCTTCTGGATTGGACTGAGTATTGCCGCCGCCCTGTTTTACGGTGCCATTTTGCTCAGAAAACGTAGCAGCCTATGACCCTTTTTATCTCATATTAGGAACATCAAGGGGCTAGGCCCCTGATCACCTGATATCTTCCAACTGCTCCGGTTTTTACCGGAGCATTTTTTTTGCCTGACATTAAAGGACTTTTAAATTATTGTCGCTAGAACTAGTCTCAAAGATAACCCAAAACAGTGGAACCCCCTGAAATATGTGTGGCATAGCCGGTATAATTACCTCACTCAACGGAAAAGTTGATCAGGCAATCATCAAACGAATGACAGATGCCATCATCCATCGTGGCCCCGATGAGGCCGGAATATATATAGCGGACGGGGTCGGCCTTGGCCATCGCCGGCTATCGATCATCGACCTGAAAAGCGGCCAGCAACCCATGAGCTCGGCCGGCGAAGATGTAACCATCGTCTATAACGGTGAAATTTATAACTTCGTTGAAATCCGCAAAGAGCTTGAGGGTAAGGGTTATAAATTCAAAACCCGCTGTGATACGGAGGTCATCCTCAATGCCTATCACGCCTGGGGACCAGACAGCGTCAAACGCTTTCGCGGCATGTTTGCCTATGTGGTTTATGACAAGCGTAAAAAACAGGTTTTCATGACCCGTGACCGGCTCGGTATCAAGCCACTGTTTTATGCTCCTGTCGGTGAAAAAACCATCCTGTTCGGATCAGAGCTGAAAGCTTTAACAGCCCATCCTGATTTTCAGCGCAACCTGCGCAAGGAAAGTATGGAGGATTATTTCGCCCTTGGCTATGTGGCCGAACCCCATACCATATACAAGAATGTCTATAAACTGGAACCGGGTCATAGCATTCTCATTGACTTGCAGAGCGGACGGCAAGAAAAAAGCCAATATTGGTCCCTGCAATTCACCGGCGATTATCAGGGCAGCTTTGAAGATGCCCGCGACGAACTGGCCGCGCGGGTGCAGGAGGCAACAAAAATCCGCATGGTGGCCGATGTGCCGCTGGGAGCATTTCTGTCAGGCGGCGTGGACAGCGGCGCGGTTGTCGCCGATATGGCCGACAATAGTGATGGGCCGGTCAACAGCTGTTCCATCGGCTTTTCCGACCCCAAATTCAATGAGACCGACTATGCGGAACGGGTCGCCGCCCGCTATAAAACCAACCATTGGTCCCGGGTGGTAGACCCGGGGGATTATTCACTGGTGGACAAGCTGATTGATATTTATGACGAGCCTTATGCGGACAGCTCCGCCCTGCCTACTTACCGGGTCTGCGAGCTGGCCCGGGAAAAGGTAACCGTGGCCCTGTCCGGGGACGGCGGCGATGAAAACCTGGCCGGATACCGGCGCTATCAATTGCAGATGTTTGAACAGAAGATACGCGGCATTTTCCCCGAAAGCATCCGCAAGCCCCTGTTTGGTTTTCTGGGGGCCGCCTATCCCAAGGCCGACTGGGCGCCGCGCATGTTCCGGGCCAAAACAACCTTTCAGGGATTGGCGCGCGATCATGTGGAAAGCTATTTCCACGGGGTCTCAATCCTGAAAGGCGACATGCGGAATAAATTATTCAGCCCCAGCCTGAAAAGCGATCTTCAGGGCTATAATACCCTGTCTCTGTTCAATAAATATGGTACCGAATCCGGCAGTGATGACCCCCTGTCCGTCCTGCAATATATTGACATCAAGACCTATCTGGTCGGTGATATATTGACCAAGGTTGACCGGGCATCCATGGCCCATTCGCTGGAGGTTCGGGTGCCGCTCCTCGACCATGAACTGGTGGAATGGATCGCAACCCTGCCCTCCCATTTCAAGCTTCAGGGCGGTGAGGGCAAATATATCTTCAAGAAATCATTGGAAGGCCGGCTGCCCAAAGATATTCTTTATCGGCCCAAAATGGGCTTTGGCGTACCCCTAGGCAAATGGTTCCGAAATGAATTGAAACAGAATATCCGGGATTCTGTCCTCAGCGAACGCATGATGGGCAGTGGATTTTTTGAAACAGATTATCTCCGTACGCTGGTGGATCACCATCAAAACGGGCTGAGGGATTACAGCGCACCGCTGTGGACATTGATGATGTTTGATCAATTCCTGTCCCGGCAAAGTTAAGGAAAGACCTTGCAGGTTCTCACCTTCACATCGCTCTATCCCAACGCCGTGGACCCCCGGCACGGCATCTTTGTCAAAAGCCGCATGGACCATTTCGATCAGATTGATGGAACGTCCCGCAGGGTCATTGCCCCGGTACAATATGCCCCGCTCCTCGGCCTAAATCCCCGCAGCCGCTTTCACCGCTATAATCAGGTGCCGCCGAGCGAGCATCAAGGTGGCGTCCCGGTCTATCACCCCCGCTATATGACCATTCCCGGCACCAATATCATCAATAGCGCGCAGGCCATGACATCGGCGGCCCGAAAGATCATTGGGCAGCAGAATATAGACTTTGATCTGGTGGATGGGCATTATCTCTATCCTGACGGGGTGGCGGCCTTCCAGCTGGCTAAAGCTCACGGCAAACCGCTGATTCTGACCGCGCGGGGCAGCGATGTTAACTTCTGGATGGAACAGGATGGGCCGAAAAAAGATATTCTGGCGGCCATAGACTATGCGGCAAAAGTGATCTGCGTCAGCCACGCCCTGAAAGATCGCCTGATTGATCACGGGGTCGCAGAGGACAAATTAACCGTCATCATGAACGGCGTTGACCGAACGCAGTTTAACGCGGACAGCAAAATCACCAATGACCATATCCTGACCGTCGGCAATCTGGTTCCCCTTAAAGGACATCGCTTTATCCTGCAAGCCCTGAAAAATCTTCCCGGTGAGAAACTGGTGATCATCGGCGCGGGGGAGCTGGAGGGTGAATTGAAAAACCTTGCGCGCCAATTGAATATTTCTGAACAGGTTTCTTTCCTGCCCAATATTCCCCACCGGGAATTACCCGACTGGTACCGGGCGGCAAAATGTACGGTTCTTATGTCCTCTATGGAGGGCATGCCCAATGTGGTTCTGGAAAGCCTCGCCTGCGGCACGCCGGTGGTGGCCACCAATGTGGGCGGTATCCCGGAGGTGATCACAGAGGATAACGGCATCCTGCTCCCCACCCGCGATGCGGACGCTCTAACGGTGGCCCTGAAGGATGCCCTCTGACACGAAATTGGAACAGGAAAAAAATCTCACAGGGTATGGCCTATCTGGACTGGTCGGAGACTGCCCGTAAACTTCATGATCTTTTTTCCAGCATACTCAATCATAAAAAGCCTTGATTTTCTATTTTATTCATGTTTTACAATAATAAATAAATGTAAACATGGATATTATGATGGAAAAGAAAAACAAAATTCAGATTCTCAGTAAGGCAATCGCCCGTATCACCACCGGACTTCTCATCATCCTGCCTGTCATATCCTTTATGATCTGGGTAAAGTTGGACTGGCTATCCGCGATGTTCGGCCAAGAATATGATGCCTCAACTTTTAATATTAAAACTCAAGCCTTTGGAGCCTTGTTTTCGCTGCTGCCCCTGTCCATTTGGATGTATGGGCTTTACAATATCCGAAATCTCTTTATGAATTATGCCAAGGGCCGGGTTTTTCTGGCCGAGAATGCCCGCTTTATCAAGCGTTTTGCCTGGATGAGTATTCTTGGCGGCGGACTGGCCCCTTTCTTTGGCGGGATTTACAGCGTCATCCTGTCCATGAACCACCCGGTAGGGGAACGCATGCTGGCCATAAGCCTTGGCACTACGGAAATTCAAACCCTTCTGCTGGGACTGGTTTTTGTGGTGATTGCCCATGTCATGGAAGACGCCCACAGCCTGTCCGAAGAAAACAACCAGTTTGTATGAGAAAATTATGCCCGTAATTGTAAATCTTGATGTGATCATGGCCATGCGCAAAATCAAGTCCAAAGACCTGGCCGCCCGGATCGGAATCAGCGAACAAAATTTGTCCCTGCTGAAAACAGGCAAGGTCAAAGGCATCCGCTTTGGCACATTGGAAAAAATATGTTATATCCTGAATTGCCAGCCCGGTGATATTCTCGAGTATTGTGAGCCGGACGATTAACAGTTCCGCCTGGAAACTGTGGCTGAAGTAGCAGAAACGCGTCCATAAAACTTATCGACCACAGAATATAATATTCAGGAGAAGATCAATGATCGTACCACCTTCAGGTTTGGCCCATATCGTTTATCGGACACGACGTTTCAAAGAAATGCTGTCTTGGTACACCATAGTTTTTAACGCAAAAATACTGCATGAGAATCCGGCTTTGGCCTTCCTGACATTCGACAATGAACATCATCGTTTTGCTTTCGCTGACCTTGATGTTATCAGGCCCGATACTAACGATAAAGACGATCGCGGCATGATAGGGGTTGATCATGTCGCCTATAGTTATTCAAGCCTTCGTGACCTTTTGGAAAATTACACATATCTCAAACAGGAAGGCATCCTGCCCTATTGGTGCGTACATCACGGGGTAAGCGCTTCGCTTTATTATGCGGACCCCGACGGTAATCAAATGGAATTTACCGTTGATGCTTTCCCAACCAAAGCTGAAGCATACGCATATGTTCACGGACCTGGCATGGCAGAAAATCCCGTTGGTGTCGAATATGACCCGGATGACTGGCTCACAAAATTACGAAACGGAACCCCCGAAACAGAGCTTCTGAAGTTTGACGCACTGGGAACGGTTTCCCCCATAAGGGGCCAACTGATGGAGGGTCTCGACCCTAAGCTATCTTGACGATCTGCTTACCGAAATTCTCACCCTTGAGCATCCCGATAAAGGCGGACGGGGCATTCTCCAGTCCCTCGGCCACGGTTTCCCGGTATTTCAATTTACCTTCCGCGAGCCAGCCCGAAGCCTTCTGGACAAATTCCATATTCAGCTTGGGGTTATCAAAAACAATAAATCCCTGAATCTTCAACCGCCGTTGAATGATAATACCCATACCGCGCGGACCCGGCGTCATATCCTTTGAATTATAGTCAGAAATCATACCGCATAGGGCAATACGGCCAAAATTGCGCATATTCCACAAGGCCGCTTCCATAATTTCGCCGCCCACATTCTCAAAATTCACATCAATCCCCTTGGGGCAGAGCTTGGCAATGGTTTTGGCAATGGAGCCACAGGTTTTGTAATTAAACGCCCGGTCAAAGCCCAATTCATTGATCAGGAAATCCACCTTGTCATCGGACCCGGCGCACCCCACCACTTCGCAGCCCATGATCTTGGCAATCTGGCCCACCACACTGCCCACAGCGCCCGAGGCCGCCGAAACAAAAACCGTCTCCCCCGCCTGCAAATTTGCCACACCCACAAGCCCCGCATAGGCGGTCATGCCCGGCATACCCAATACGCCCAGATAATAGGATAACGGCACCGCCCCGCGCTCAACGGTTAAAACGCCCTCGCCATCTGATTTGGAATAATTCTCCCAGCCAAACATGCCGACAACCACATCACCCTCTTTGAATTTGGGGTTTTGGGAGGCGACAACCTCGCCCACCGCACCGGCCTCCAACACTTCGCCAATCTGAAACGGCGGCACATAGGATTTTACATCATTCATTCGCGCCCGCATATAGGGGTCCACCGACATATAAAGATTGCGCACCAGAATTTCACCGTCACCGATCTCTGGAATTTTGCCCTCAACCAGCTTAAAGTTATCTTCTGTTACCCAGCCATCCGGGCGGCTGTTCAATGTGACCTGCTGGTTGATTTCGCTCATGCTATTATCCTTATGTTCTATGGAATCGATGGTTGACAAAATATGAAATAAAAACCAATGTTTTTACAGCTAAATATTTTTTATTTTGAGGGCCCATGAAATATATTATTTGCATCCTGTTATTTATCCTGCCAACGCCCCTGTTCGCCGCGTCGAAAATATGGGATGTGGCGCAGGAAAAATATATTTCTGAAAAAACACTAATCAAGAAACTCGGCAACAAACCCCACATCCTGATGGCTATTGGCAATGACAATGCAAGCCACCACAAGCTGGCCGCACGCCTGATCGAAAAATTGGACATATCAGGCAAAACCCCGGTCATTCTGCTGGGCAATGTGGAGCGGGACAAGCAGAATGCCTTTGCCATATTCCGCAAACGAAACAAGGTGGCGGAACAGCCTTATGACGCAACCGGCCTTGATATGTTGCTGGACTGGCGCCGTAGCGGCCAGCCGGACTGGGCCATTGCCCGCCCCCTCTTTGACATGGCTATACGCAAAGAATACGCTCTTATGGCCAGTCGCCTGTCCCGCTATGAGGTCGGGCAGATCCAGCTTGACGGGATAAAAGGGGTGCCAGAGGATATTGCCGAAAAGCTCCGCCCGATACTGTCTGAACCTTTACCAGAAAAGATAAAGGATGAATTTTCTGCCGAAATTAACAAAGAATACTGCAATAGCCTGCCCCCCAAAGCCGTGGCCCGTCAAATCCTGATCCGGCGCACCCAAAACGGCCTTTTTGCCCTGAATATGATAAAGGCAAAACAAAAAACGGCTTTTCTTATCACCGAACGGAAATATATGGGTAAAAATACCGGCATTGCCCGCAGTCTTGCCAAACTAACGGAAAAAAGCACCCCCATAAGTCTTCTTTTCACAGAGGGGCAACCAACAAACGCCCAAGTCGATTTTATCTGGCAAACGAAAGGGCCGCCACGCACCGACCCGTGTCAGCTTTTAAAACGCTAACCCAATTGGAAATGAAGCATCGCAGACGCAATAGGTTTGGCCGGGTCCGATTGCCAAGCCTCCGTATGAAGGGTGGCGTAGCGCCGCCCCTGCCGATAAATACGGGCCTTGGAGAAGGTATCTTCCGGCTTGCCGCTGCGCAGGTAATCTATTGTAATATCAATTGTTTTCGGAATATGGATTTGATCTACATTCCAGACAAGTTGCATCAGGGCCGACATTTCCATTAACGCCGCTACCGTGCCGCCGTGCAATGCTGGCGGAAATGGCGACCCCACAAGGTCACCATGGAATTTCATAACCGTGGTTAATTGCCCGTCCTGCCGCACAAGACGGAACCCCATCATTTTGGCATAGGGGCTGATCTCAAGGCTCTCATCAAAATCCTGCTGATCCTTTAGTTTGGACAGAAACGCCTCAATCATTTTCTGGCCTCCATTTCCGCGCTGGAGAATACGGCAACCCCGTGGGCAATGGGGGATTGCTCATCCTTGCAAAAAACATCCCCCTGTACATAGATCACCCTGTCCATGGCTTTCAGGCAGCGACATTTGGTAATCACTGACGAAAAGGGCCGCGGTTTTTCGAAATAATCCACCCGCAGGTCAAGGGTTACAATCCGCCGGAATGTCTCAAACTGACCGTAAGCAACCGCCCCCAACACCGTATCCAGCATGGCCGTTATGGCCCCGTTGGCCATCAGGCCACTACCCGGAATGATCTCAAGATCTGCCGTAAAAGGCATTTCCACGACAAAATAATCATCCTCCCGCTCCAAAAGCCGCAACCCCAAGCGCCGCGCATGGGGAATCATCAGGACCACTTCGTCAAAATTTTTATTTTCAAGGGTCATTGATCAATCCTATCCATAGGTCCTGTCAGCCAACATTGCCCTGATAGGCCCCGGCGATGGATTTAATTTTGGCCACCATGGAAAAAAGGCCGTTGGTGCGCATGGGCGACAGATGTTTTTCAAGGCCCAGCTTATCCAACGTATCCCGGGCCTCTATCTCCAATATCTCCGCCGGCGTCTTTCCAGAAAATATCATCAAAATTAGGGCCACCAGACCACGGACAATATGGGCATCACTCTCGCCCCGGAATATCACCTTGCCATCCACCAGTTCATGGATGAGCCACACCCGGCTGGTACAGCCATGAACCCTGTTTTCCTCGGTCATAAATTTTTCGTCAAATTCGGGCAAGCCGCGGCCAAGGTCTATGATATATTTATATCTGTCTTCCCAATCGTCCAGAAACGCAAAGGTTTCCAACACATCCTCGATTGTATCACGCATCATTCATACTCTTTATTTTTGGCCGTATCCGACTTTCTGATTAGAAAAGACAAGATACCATCCTCCTCTGTCATTTCCAACAACTCATGATGACTTTCTCGACAAAAATGGGGGAAATCCACGCCGGTCATGGGGTCTGTGGCCATGACCTTGATAATGGCCCCAAAAGACATCTTTTCAAGCCGCCGTCGAAGGCGCAATACCGGCACCGGGCATTTATGCCCCGTAACATCAAGTGTCTCTGAAATCTGGTTATTTTTCATATGGTTCAAGTTCTTTTACTAATATAGATCACATTAACACCCTATTAAGGCGGAGGGGCTACTGTAACCCTAAAGTTAGTAAAAAAAAATGAGTTTTCTGAGATGAAGAGTAGACTTATGGGTATTCTCCAGGAACAGGACAATCAGGGTTCAAACAGATTGCAGGACGTGCTGGATGGTATGCCGCACGGCGTTGCCTTGTTTGACCGTGGTCTGGTGTTGCAACATTGGAACAAGCGATTGGATGATCTGCTTGGCGTTGAACCGACTTTTCTAAACGAAAATATTCATCTGAATGATATTCTTCAAATTAACGCTAATTTTGAGGAAGAAGATAAGAGCAATGGTTTTGCCGGAAAAATAATTTCCGAACTGGCCAAAGCCAAAACATCCGATGACCTGTTTCCTTTCAGCTATGAATATCGCATAGCCGAGGACAGAACCCTTGAAATCAAGGGCGACGTTATGGACGGGGGCGGTCTTGTCCTGACTTTTTCCGATATTTCCCTGCGGTCCAATCCGAATTATTATTTTTCGGACACGCCAGTGCCACCTGCGGGGCATATGAGTGAGCTTGACGAAATGCGCATTTTCGAGGCGCAGTCCGACCGTGAAATAATGGAACAGGAAGCCGCCAAGGCCGTACAAATGGCCGAAGACCTGGCCCATACCCGCGAGATTGCCGAAAATGCCAAAAATCATATTGAGGCCATCCTGAATGCCATTCCCGATGTGCTGATCACTATGGATACGGCGGGCATCATCATGACCTGCAACCGGGCCGCCAGAAACATGTTCGGCTATACTGCTCATGAAGTTATTGATCAAAACATGTTGTTCCTGATCAACACACCCAAAGTCCGGACAGATTCAGACATCAAAGATTTTATCTCCAGCCTTGAAGGGGACGATCATCTCAAAAAACAGGCCGGTATCGGGCATCGAAAAGACGGCACCACTTTTCCAATAGAGCTGAATATTCGCAAAGTAACCATCAGCGGCAAAAAGCAGTTCACCATTGTTATTTCCGATGTCACCGAACGGCATGAGGCGGAAATGATCATCCGTCAAATGGCCCTCCATGATAATCTGACGGGACTGGCCAACCGGAATCTTTTACAACAAAGGCTGGACGAAGCCATGCGGATGGCTGGGCGTATGGGTAAGAAGCTATCCGTCCTGTTTCTTGATCTGGATAAATTCAAGCCGGTCAATGACATGTTCGGCCATGCTGCAGGCGACAAATTATTGAAGGTGGTGGCCAATCGATTGGAAGGGTGCGCCCGGGAAATTGATACGGTGGCGCGTCTTGGCGGAGATGAATTTGCCATCATCTGCACCAATATTGATAATGAAACAGATGTAACAAGAGCCGCCCAGCGTGTCCTCGACAGCATTAAAAAACCGGTCATCATTGATGGCACATCCCACCAGATCGGCACCAGCATCGGCATAAGTTTTTACCCCTTTGATTCCGAAGACCCTGAAGAATTATTCAGAATGGCTGATGTGGCCCTCTATCAGGCGAAAAATGACGGGCGTAATGTTTACCGACTTTACAATCCGGAAATGGATGCCAAAGCCAAAACCGAAAAACAGATCGAACTTGACCTGATTAAGGCAATTAGCAACGAAGAGCTTGTTTTACATTATCAACCGCTCCTGAACACCCTTGACCACAGCATTGTCGGAGCCGAGGCCTTGGTTCGCTGGCACCATCCTGAAAAAGGAATGATCCCGCCCATGGCTTTCATTCCGGTGGCGGAAAATTCCGACTTAATGTTGTCCCTGGGCCAAAAAATTCTGGAAATGTCCTGCTTTCAGGCCAAAAAATGGCAGGATACGGACATGCCACCCTTTCGGGTCTGCGTTAATATTTCCGCCCGCCAGTTCCAGTCATCGGGCTTTGTGGATAATGTAAAACATGCCCTGAAAATATCTGAGCTCGATCCCGTAGGGCTTGAGCTGGAAATCACCGAAGGCATGGTGATCGGCGACACCGATGCGGTGGTGGCCAAACTGGAAGTTCTGGTGGAGCTGGGTATATCCCTGGCCATTGATGACTTTGGCACCGGCTATTCCTCATTGGCCTATCTGAAACGTTTCCCTGTTCACCAGTTAAAAATTGATCAGTCCTTCATCCGGGATATTACCGATGACCATGATGATGCCGCCATCACCGACGCCATCATCCGACTGGGCCACAGCCTTGGCCTGTCTGTGGTTGCCGAGGGGGTCGAGACAAAAGAACAAGCCGAGACCCTGCGCCGCAAGGGCTGTGACCTGTTACAGGGCTATTATTTCAGCAAACCCATTCCCGCAAAAGAATTTGAGAAATGGGTCGTGGATCATACCGAAAAGCATTTATCTTAAAAAATGGACCCCAGCCGGATCAACACGCCCGTGTTATCCCTATTGGCCCGATTATGACTTGGGTTGATCTGATGCAGAACATTCAAATCCAGTCTGGCTCCGAAAATATCGGCCATACGGTAGGCCAGCTCAAAATCAATTTCCCGTCCGCCCGGTGTCAATGACACCTGATTAGACACGAAAGACAGGCTGTCCGTCTGATAATTTCTGGCCGCAACATAGGATATATCCGCATAGCCACCCATCACCCGGAGGGGCTGGCTAACGGCAAAGCTCAGACGGTCCCCCTTCTGAAACAAGGAATCGCCCGTAAGGCCAATAGAAAAGCTGCCCGATTTCAGGTTGCCAATTTTCTCGACCAGACTAAGTTCCGCCGCCGCCACTTTGGTTAGGCCGTATGAGGCTCTTGCAAAGAAATTCAGGCCCCCGGTCATCGCCCAATCAAAACGGCCATTGACAAATCTGGTGGTCGCCCCCTTACCGAGAGATACGGCGCCGCTGGACAAGCTGCCCAGAATGCTGCCCTTTTCATCCATCACCCCCAGATCAACACCCAAGGCAACTGATCCTGTCAGGCGATGGTCCAGACGCGCCATCATCACATAGCTGTTGGCCTTCAGACGGTATTGTTGCCATTCCGCCGCACCGTGGCTCATCACCAGACCAAATTTGGTGCGCCCACTGAGCTTTTGACCGAAAACCGCAGTTTGGCTTTTCTTACGTCCCACAAGCGCCAGAAAATCCTCCCTGCCGATGGTCAGAAACTCATCCTGATCATAATCTTCCAACGCCTCTTTCACGGACAGACCCTGCGCGAATGTCAGGGATTGTTTTTTATTTAACGTCAGGTTCAGCTTCATACGCAAATCACGGGCGCGGTTTTTAGCCGTATTCTGATTTGAAAAATAATTCTCTTCTACTTCCTGAAACCGCCAGTCTTCCCGCCAGGACAGGTCAACTTTTGCCGAAAGACCAAATTTAAGCGATGATGTGCGGCTACCCCTTCGGGAACCGATCAGATTGTCAAGGCGAACGGCCTGCCCCTGACCAAATACCCGCTGACCCAGATCAACCCGGAACGAACGGTTATAGCCGTCCAGCAACAAACTATCTTCCAGACCCGCTGTAAGACCAACGAAGCCGCCAAAGGCCTCACCACCCAACAACGCACTACCCGCAAAGCCGACAATGGTTGAACTGCCTGCCGCCGTTTTAACCGCGATGGATGTGGTGCCCTGAGGTTTAAAGGCTTCCTCAAGATTAACAAGCCCGCGACCGTAAATCACGTCACTGCCCACGGCCCCCAAATCCGTCGCTGTTGTATACAAAAGGTCCGCCACCTCTATCCCGGTCAGATTGGGGAAGGCCTCAAACAACAATGCCGCCGCTCCGGCAATATGGGGGGCAGCAAAAGAGGTTCCAGACCATAGGAAAAACCGTTCTTCGCCGGTAGTTGGGTCTGGCAAACCAAGAGAAAGAACATCCACACCGGCCGCAACCAGAAACACATCCTTGGCAACGATACCTGCCTTATGACTGTCTGTTGAGAAAGTTGCGGATTGGTCAACAGCCCCAGCTACAATGATTTGACCATTAGCCCAAGGTGCCCAAGCCACGGCGGCAGAATTTTCCGGTTGGGACATAATAAGGTCAGTATCCCCGGGGTCACGGTTCCCTGCGGCCAAGATGATAACCATCCCGGCGTCAACCGCCCGCTTGTAGGCATTGACCAGCACCGCAGAATTAAACCCATCCCCACCTAGGCTTATATTAACTATTTTGACACCCCGCACCCGCGCATAGTCAAGGGCTTGAGCAATATGGCTGTCTGAGAAAGTACAGCCATCCGTAGTCTCGCAACTTCCGGCGCTGGCCGCATTCAGGGCCATAATCTGTGCGTTAAAGGCTACCCCGTGAGTATTTACATTGGATTGATCAGACGGGTCGCGAATGGCGGCAATTACGCCCGACACCCCGGTACCATGGCCATCCAGGTCATTGAGGTCCGCCTTGTTACCAGTGGCAATATTTGTACTGGCCGTATGAATATTGGCTTGTATCTGTGAATTATCTATATCAATGCCGGAATCAATCACAGCAACAGTAATACCCTGCCCTGTTGCCCCGGAATCATAGGCGGCAAGAGCCTTTATCTGAGCCAGACCATAGTTGTTGCGAAATTCTACCGTATTGTAATTGATTGGTGCCGGGGGCGGTGGTGGCGTGGGTGTCACACTGCTCGGCCCCTGACCAGACGGCGATCCGCCGCAGGAAACCAAAAGTACACCGGTTGATGTTACGAGAAATGCCCTAATCAAAATCTTGATCATATTATCCACTTTTACCCTTATTTTTTTATAGTTCACAGCAATATTCTATAG
>JAADFR010000160.1:5163-8202 GCA_013152755.1 Alphaproteobacteria bacterium | reverse complement strand
ATTACAGCGACAGTAACTGAAATGATTGTGTATTGATAAATAATACTGAGCTACAGGGGTAATGCCCGACTGTCCAAGGCTGAATCCCCACGTCATTAACAACAAACCCCACCCTAAAATATTTTTTTCACGCTTTTTTTTTGACCTTTTCGGCAATACCTGTTATTTGCAACCAACTTTCCTGATGATGATGTAATTTTTTTTACAACTGCGGGATATTTTTTTTTGCCCTGTCTTTTTTGAGGAGTCGAAATGAATATCCGTGAAGCCCTTACCTTTGATGATGTATTGCTTGTGCCGCAGGAATCTGCCGTTCTGCCCGCGGACAGGTCAATGTAACCACCCGTGTTACCAGAGAAATTCAACTGAATATGCCGCTGATCTCGGCGGCTATGGATACGGTGACGGAATCGCCCATGGCCATCGCCATGGCGCAATTGGGCGGTATGGGCGTTATTCATAAGAATTTCACCATTGCGGAGCAGGCCGCCGAAGTACGCCGGGTCAAGAAATTTGAATCCGGCATGGTGATCGACCCGCTGACCATTCACCCGGATCAGACGTTGGCCGACGCGCTGGCCCTGATGCTGGAACAGAAAATATCCGGCATCCCGGTGGTGCGTGAGAAAACCGGCAAGCTGGAAGGTATTATCACCAACCGGGATGTGCGCTTTGCCACCAATATGAGGCAGCCGGTGAAAGAGCTGATGACCAGCGAAAATCTGGTGACGGTCAAGCCCGGTGTTACTATGGAGGAAGCCAAGCTTCTGCTCCATAAATTCCGTATTGAGAAAATCCTTGTGGTCGATGAGGCCTATGCCTGTATCGGCCTGATCACGGTGAAGGATATTGAAAAGGCCCGCCTGCATCCCCACGCCAGCAAGGACCAGGACGGCAGGCTCCGCGTCGGCGCGGCGACCTCCGTCGGCGATGATGGCTATGATCGGGCAGAGGCCCTGATCGAGGCCGGGGTGGATATGCTGGTGGTTGATACGGCCCACGGTCACTCCAAAGGCGTTCTGACGGCCATTGAAAAGATCAAAAAAACCTATGGCCATGTACAGGTGGTGGGCGGCAATGTGGCGACCACGGACGGGACGCAGGCTCTGATCGATGCCGGGGTTGATGCGGTCAAGATCGGTATCGGGCCGGGGTCCATCTGCACCACCCGGATTATCGCCGGGGTCGGGGTGCCGCAGCTCACGGCAATCATTGATTCCGTCAAAGCCGCGCGCAAGGCAAATGTGCC
This sequence comes from Alphaproteobacteria bacterium, assembly GCA_013152755.1. GTDB lineage: Bacteria > Pseudomonadota > Alphaproteobacteria > Sphingomonadales > Emcibacteraceae > Paremcibacter. Next base: position 6,953 of record JAADFR010000160.1, on the reverse strand, counting down.
GATCATCGCGGACGGCGGCCTGAAAACATCGGGCGATATTGCGAAAGCCATCGCGGGCGGGGCCAACGCGGTGATGATTGGCTCTCTGCTGGCGGGAACAGCGGAATCACCGGGCGAGGTTTTCCTCTATAAAGGACGGTCTTACAAGGCTTACCGGGGTATGGGGTCGCTGGGCGCCATGGCGCGCGGCTCTGCGGACCGGTATTTTCAGGAGGAAATTACCGACAGCCTGAAACTGGTGCCCGAAGGCATCGAGGGACAGGTGCCGTTCAAGGGCGAGGTGGCCAATATGATTCATCAGCTGGTCGGCGGCGTCCGGGCCAGCATGGGCTATACGGGCAGCGCCACCATAGCCGATTTCCACAAACGGGCGGAATTTGTTAAAATCTCAAACGCGGGCTTGCGCGAAAGCCATGTCCATGACGTGGCGATCACCCGTGAATCACCCAATTATCCATCTTCATAAAAGAGCCATACCATGATTGAATCAGCCCGCGTTCAGGCGGCCATAGAGATATTGGAACAGGTATCGGAGAGCCTGTCCAATGACGGACCGTCAGCCGATAACCTTATCCGGAAATATTTTCGCACCCGCCGCTATGCCGGGTCCAAAGACCGGCGGGCGGTGACGGGGCTGGTCTATCAGGTCGTCCGAAACTGGGGCTTTCTGGCGGAGGTCAGCGGTGGTTCCGTGCGTAAGATGGTTCTGCTGACCCTAGGTGATGATGCGTTGTTCAACGGACAGGATCATGCCCCTGCGGCCCCAAGTGACGATGAGCGAGCGTTCCTGACAGAAACCCATGAAGAACAGCCTCACCATCGGTTAAATTACCCCCTGTGGCTGGAAAGCCGCTTGCAGGCACGGTTCGGTGATAATTTTGCGGCGGAATTGGAAAGCCTGAACGGGCGCGCCCCCTTTGATCTGCGGGTCAATTTGGGTAAAAGCACCGTAGCAGAGGTCGAGACTTTCCTGAAAGATCAGGGCGTTGATTTCAGCCGGGGGAAATGGGCGGACAGCGCGCTCATTCTGTCCGATAACCCGCGCATAGATGCATGGGACATATATAAAGACGGCGCGGTGGAAATTCAGGATGAGGCGGCGCAGCTGGCCGTCGACCTCTGCGCCATCAAACCGGGACAACAGGTCATGGACCTGTGCGCCGGGGCCGGGGGCAAGACACTGGCGGCGGCGGCCCTGATGGATAACAAAGGCCAGATTTACGCCTTTGACAATAATGCGCGCCGCCTGAAAGACCTGAAACCGCGCGCCAAACGGGCCAACGTTCGTATCTTGCAGGGCCGCCATCTGGATACAGCAGGCGGCAAGCGGCAGAAAATTCTGTCCGAATATCTGGAAAAGATGGACCGGGTGATCCTTGATGTGCCGTGTAGCGGTAGCGGGGTCTGGCGGCGTAATCCGGAACTGAAATGGCGGTTGGACGCGGATAACCTCACCAAATATATGCGCATACAAAAGACTTTACTGTCCGAGGGTTGGGGCTTTGTCAAGCCGGGCGGGCGCATGATCTATATGACCTGTTCCCTGTTTCAGGATGAAAATGAGCATCAGGTTTCGACATTTCTGGACGGCCACGAAGGGGCCAAACTCATTCCCTATTCAGATTTATATGAAAAACCGGATTTAGAAACCCTGTCATCATTGCCCGATTGTCTGGCTTTGTCGCCGCATAGTCACGGAACCGATGGATTTTTTGTTGCTATTATAGAGAAAACAGCATGACCGATAGAATACTCATCATAGATTTTGGCTCTCAGGTAACCCAGCTTAT
>JAADFR010000160.1:0-5092 GCA_013152755.1 Alphaproteobacteria bacterium | reverse complement strand
CGGATTTTAATCCGGCGGGCATTATCCTGTCTGGCGGGCCCAGTTCAGTCACCGGCATAGAGGCCCCCCGCGCCCCGAACCGGGTATTCACGCTGGGCGTGCCGGTTCTGGGCATCTGTTACGGGCAGCAGACCATGTGCGAACAATTAGGCGGCAAGGTGGGTGTTTCGGAAGACAAGGAATTTGGCCGCGCTTTCATCGATATTAAAAAGGATTGCGCCCTGTTTGACGGGGTATGGGATGCGGGCACCAGCCATCAGGTCTGGATGAGCCACGGCGACCGGGTCATTGATCTGCCCGAAGGCTTTGTGGTAACGGCGACCAGCGGTAATGCGCCTTATGCCGCCATTGCGGACGAAGCCCGGAAATTTTACGGCGTACAATTCCACCCTGAGGTGGTGCATACCCCGGACGGGGCCAAAATCATTGCAAATTTTGTTCATAAGGTCGTCGGCCTGAAAGGCGACTGGACCATGGCGTCCTTCAAAGAAACAGCCATTGCCGCCATGCGCAAACAGATCGGCACGGGCCGGGTGATTTGCGGCCTGTCCGGCGGCGTGGATAGCTCCGTTGTGGCCGTCCTGCTCCATGAAGCAATTGGTGATCAACTGACCTGCGTCTTTGTGGATCACGGTCTGATGCGCTTGAATGAGGCCGAGCAGGTCGTGGACCTGTTCCGCAATCATTATAACATCAACCTGATCCATATGGATGTGGCTGATCTGTTCCTTGGCAAGCTGGCCGGGGTTACGGACCCGGAACAGAAACGCAAGATCATTGGCGGGCTGTTCATTGATGTCTTTGACGGCGAGGCCAAAAAAATCGGCGGCGCGGATTTTCTGGCTCAGGGAACGCTCTATCCCGATGTGATTGAATCCGTATCTTTCACTGGCGGCCCGAGCGTTACCATCAAGTCCCATCATAATGTGGGCGGCCTGCCGGACCGGATGAAGATGGATCTGGTGGAACCGCTGCGGGAACTTTTCAAGGATGAGGTCCGGGAACTTGGCCGGGAGCTTGGCCTGCCCGAAGCCTTCATCCGGCGTCACCCCTTTCCGGGGCCGGGGCTGGCTATCCGTATTCCGGGGGACATCACACCGGAGAAATGCGACATTCTGCGCAAAGCCGATGATATTTATCTTCAGGAAATCCAGAACGCCGGACTGTATGATGTGATCTGGCAGGCTTTTGCTGTTTTGTTGCCGGTGCGGACCGTCGGGGTTATGGGTGATGCCAGAACCTATGATTTTGTCTGTGCGCTTCGGGCGGTGACGTCCACGGACGGTATGACGGCGGATTATTACCCCTTTGACCATGAATTTCTGGGCCGGGTGGCAACCCGCATCATCAATGAAGTCCGGGGGATTAACCGGGTGGTCTATGACATAACCTCAAAACCGCCCGGCACCATAGAATGGGAATAAAAATATAACTGCCTGACCTCTCCTGCCCGATAGACAAAGACATTTCTTTGTGGTTGAATAGGGAAAAATATAGGAGAAGCTCCCCATGTATCAGGTCACAGTAAACGGAAAAAAACATCAGGTTGATGTGGACGGAGACACCCCCTTGCTATGGGTGATCCGCGATGAATTAAATCTGACAGGCACCAAATTCGGGTGCGGCGTATCGGCCTGCGGGGCCTGTACCGTGATGGTGGATGGTCAGCCACAACGCTCCTGTCAGATGCCGGTAAAGGGCGTCGGAAATGCCAGCATTACCACGATCGAGGCCGCAACAGGCAAGATTGCCCATGCGGTACAGACAGCATGGCGGGAAAAGGAAGTAGTCCAATGCGGCTATTGCCAATCTGGACAGATCATGCAGGCTATCGGGCTGTTACAGGAAAACAAGACGCCCACGGATCAGGATATTGACGCTTATATGTCGGGGAACGCTTGTCGCTGTGCCACATATCATCGCATACGCGCGGCCATTCATGTCGCCGCACAGAAATTGGAGGCATAGGATATGACATCGAACACATCACGCCGCCATTTCTTAAAAGGCTCCGCCGCCGTTGCCCTGATCGTTGGTTTCGGGGCCGGGGGGCTTTTGGAGGCCCGGGCCAATAGCGCCGCTGAAAAATCCTTTAACCCTTTCATTAAAATCCGTTCCGATAACAAGATCATTGCCGTGGTTAAACATTTTGAAATGGGGCAGGGGACGTCAACGGGCCTGACCACTATTCTGGCAGAGGAGCTGGACGCGGACTGGGACGATATGATCGTTGAGTTTGCCCCGGCTGACCGGAAAAATTACGCTAATCTTTTCTGGGGCGGATCGCAAGGAACCGGCGGATCATCCTCTATCGCCAACAGTTTCACGCAATATCGCAAGGCCGGCGCGGCGGCGCGGGATATGCTGATCCGGGCGGCGGCAGGTGAATGGCATGTGCCTGCGTCCGAAATCAAGACAAGCAAAGGCGTCCTGTCCCATGCGTCTGGCAAGACTGCCCGTTACGGTGATATGGCGGCTGCGGCGGCGAAACTTAACCCCGCCGAAGATGTTGCCCTGAAAAAACCGCAGGATTTTACCCTGATTGGCAATGCGACACTACCGCGCAAGGATTCGGCATCCAAAACAGATGGTTCGGCCATTTTTGCCATGGATGTGAAACTGCCGGATATGCTTTATGTGGTGGTGGCCCGTCCCCCGCGCTTTGGCGGCAAGGTGAAATCTTATACAGATAAGGCAACGCGGGCTGTACGCGGCGTTGTGGATGTTCGGCAAATTCCGCGCGGCATTGCGGTCTATGCCAAAAATACCTGGGCAGCCATCAAGGGGCGGGAAGCCCTGGAGGTGGACTGGGACTTTATGGAGGCCGAAAATAAATCAACGGCGGAGATGGAGGCTCATTATACGGACCTGCTCACCAAACCGGGCAATATAGCCAAGGAAGAAGGTGATGTGGATAAGGCTTGGGACAGCGCGGCCAAAAAGATCTCCCTGAATTTCAACTTTCCCTTTCTGGCCCATGCGCCTATGGAGCCGCAAAATTGCGTGATCCGATATGAGCCGGGCAAGGGGGCGGAAATATGGGACGGCTGCCAATCGCCGTCCATGACACAGGATGTGGTCTCGAAAATACTGGGGCTTGAGGTGGATGCGGTTAAGGTTAATACCACCTACGCAGGCGGTTCCTTTGGCCGGCGGGCTAATTTTACCGCTGATTACGGCGGTGAGGCGGCCATGGCCGCGCTGGCCATAGAGGGACGCCATCCGGTCAAACTGATCTGGACCCGTGAGGATGACCTGAAGGGCGGCTATTACCGGCCCATGCATCTTGAAAGGGTCGAGGTGGCGCTGGATGACAATAATGCCCCGTCCCTGTGGCGGCACCGTATTACCGGCATTCCTTTCTTTCCGCTACCGGCAGACAAGCTGGACAGGTCGGCGGTGGAGGGGGTCAGCAATCTGCCCTACGCTATTCCAAATATCAAGGTTGACCAGCATAATGTGAAAAGCCCGATCAGCACCCTTTGGTGGCGGTCAGTGGGCCATACCCATACGGCCTTTTCCAAGGAAGTGACCATTGATATTCTGGCCGAAATGGCCGGGGCCGATCCGGTAGCATTTCGCCTGAACCTGCTGAAAGATCATCCGCGACAGGCGGGGGTTTTAAAGCTGGTGGCGGAAAAGGCCGGATGGGACACGCCTTTGCCCGATGGCTGGGGACGCGGCGTTGCAGTACACGAATCTTTCAACAGCTTTGTGGCGCAAGTGGTGGAGGTCTCACGGAATAAAGCCGGGGCCATTAAGGTGGAACGGGTTGTTTGTGCTGTGGATTGCGGCATTGCGGTTAACCCCGATGTAATCACGGCCCAGATGGAAGGCGGGATTGGCTACGGCCTTGGGACTGTCATGCGCAACCGGATTACCTTTGATCAGGGCGAGGTGGTTCAGGATAATTTCCCTGATTATGAACCCCTGCGCATGTCGGACATGCCAAAGGTTGAGGTTCATATCATGCCGTCTATGGAAAAGCCCACCGGGGTTGGCGAACCGGGCCTGCCGCCCTGTGCGCCCGCCTTGGGCAATGCCATCTTTCAGGTCACCGGGGAGCGGATTACTGTCCTGCCCTTTGGCGAAAACGGTATCAAATTTGCCTGAGTCTGTTTTGCCGTAAAGCTGGGAATGACATTTGTCAATGTGTCCCCTAGGTCAGATATGTGACCCTCTGTCCAGTGAAGGAATAAAACTTTCTGGAAGGAGGATGTTATGGACATATATATGCATGACGTGTTGCGGTGGGCTCACGTAATTTTTGCCGCTTATTGGCTGGGCGGGGAATGGGGTGTTTTCAATGCCTCGACCAATGTAGCCAATGGCAAGCTGACCATAGATGAAAGACTGCGCCATATGGAGACCGCTTACCGGATCGACATCCTGCCGCGCTCGTCCATTATCTGGTTGCTACCGGTCGGTTTTAGTATGGCTGATGATCTTGGTCTGTCGCCCATTTCAGGAATGTGGGTCAATTCAATGTGATTTGGGTAGCAACAGCTATTTGGTGGTGCATTATTTTTGCCGCCTTCCGCCATCGGGGCACAAAACTTGGCATCAAGATTACTGAATTTGACGATAAAATCAGATATTTTGTCATACCGTCCCTGTGGTTACTTGGCGGTTATACGTTGGTGACGGGTAAGCTGTTGTTTGTTGGTGATGATGTGGGCGGCACCTATTGGTTTGCCACGAAGCTGACCTTTTTCGGTTTCATTATGATTATCGGGCTGTTGCTACGCTATATCATGAAAGACTGGGCCGTGGGTTTTCACCGGTTGCGGGAAGAAGGCTCAACGCCGGAGATTGAGCATATCTTTACCTCAACCCTGGCCAAGGCGCGCAAGCTGGCCTATGTCTATTGGGTCTGTATCAGCACAATGGCCTTTATCGGGGTGACCAAGCCCTTTTAAAGGTAATTTTATCTTGGTAAAAATATGATAATGATATATCATTAAGACCTGTTAGCCCTATGGCCCCTTGTCAGGATTTATATGATGATATTGAAAAAAGCTCTTATGGCGGCTCTTTGTTGTGTAACAGCAGGGGCCGTCCACGCCGCAGACAGAATTGACCTGTCCACCCC
>JAADFR010000159.1 GCA_013152755.1 Alphaproteobacteria bacterium | reverse complement strand
TCGCCAAAACAGGTACCTGCTCCACGACTAGGATGGTTTTTGGCAGCATCAGGTCGGGCAGGCCCTCGGCCTTGATCTTCTGTGAAATGAGACTGCGTTCGGCCTCTTTACAGTCGGTCAGCAGGATAATCTGCTCTCCCTTTTTGTCATCGGGCATGGCCACAGCGGCATGGAGATTATCGGGCCACAGGGACGCGGCAACGGCCTCTGACGCCGCAAGCGACACCATTTCCCCGGCAATCTTGGCAAAGCGTTTAGCCCGGCCCTTGATGGTCACATAGCCTTCATCGTCTATCTCGACAATATCACCGGTATCATACCAGCCCCCCTCCGGCGGCACCAATTCGCCCGGACTATCCATCAAAAGATACCCCCGCATCACATTGGGGCCGCGCACCACCAACCGACCACCGTCCGCAATGCCCGGCACCGCTTTAAGTTCATAGTCAATATCCGGCAGCAATTTCCCCACTGACCCACGGCTGTTATGCATGGGCGTATTGACCGCAAGCACCGGCGAGGTTTCCGTGGCCCCATAGCCCTCAAACACCCGTACGCCGAATTTTTCCGCCCACGCCAGCTTGGTTTCAGGCTTCAACCGTTCCGCCCCGGCAAAGATATAGCGCATGCTGTAAAAATCATAGGCATTGGCAAACCGGGCATATCCGGTAAGAAACGTATCGGTGCCAAACATGATCGTGGCATTGGTGTCATAGACCAGTTCTGGCACAATTTTATAATGGAGCGGTGAGGGATAGAGAAAGGTCTTTAACCCCGATAACAGCGGCAGCAAAAGCCCGCCCGTCATACCAAAGCAATGGAAGATAGGCAGGGCGTTAAAGACCACATCGGACGGGTTGAAATCGACCCGCGCCGCGATCTGATAGCGGTTGGATTGCAGATTGATATGACTGAGCGCCACCCCCTTTGGCACCCCTTCGGAACCAGAGGTAAACAGGACAACCGCCGTATCCGCCGGATCCCGGTTTGGCACCATGCGGTGATAGAAGAATCCCGGAAAGCGCCGGGCAATCAAGCCGGATAATTTTGACATCGGACCTATTTCCTTGGCCACATCCTCCAGATAGATAAATTCAACCTGATCTTTCAGTCCTGCCACCACATCATGCAAATCACCCTTGTCGATAAACCGCCGGCTGGTCAGGACTTTCGTAACTTTTGCCGCTGTGCAGGCCGCTTTGATATTTGCTACGCCAGCCGAAAAATTCAGCATGGCCGGGATCCGGTCATAAAGTTGCAAACCAAAAAAGGTCACCACACAGCCATTGATATTGGGCAGCATCAGGCCAACCACCTCCCGCGCCTCTGTACGGCGTGCCATATGACGGCCAAGGACGTAACAGCCCAAAATCAGTTTGTTATAAGACATGGGGTTCCGCTCCACATCCTCCAAAACACCGTAATTGCCGCCGTGGGTTACCCGGCAATCCAGCAAGGACTGGAAAAGCGTCTTATGACGGTCACTGGTCTGAAACATCATGTCGGACATCACTGTATAGAGCTTTTCGCCCAAGATGCGGCGCCGTTCCTTGCCGCCAACTTTCTGGGTCAGGGTCATCTCAACGGGTTTTAAAATGGTGATGGTGATTTTGGGAAACAGCCGGATTCTCAGCTTGCCCTTCAGGCGGGAAAAGGGCGAGAATTGTGCGCCTTCGATCTTGATCGGCAGGATCGGCGCACCGGATAGATTGGCAATCGCCCCCGGCCCCTCGTAAATTTTCATCAGGGACCCGGTGACGGTCAGCCGTCCCTCGGGGAAAATAACCACTTTACGGCCTTTTTTAACCTCATCAATCATGCTCTTGGCCGCCATGGGATTGCTGGGGTCAAGGGGCATCAGATGAATGAAAGCATAGGCGGGCTTTACCCACCATTTGTCAGCTATATAGGTATTGATGGCAAAGGTCATCCTGCCCGGCAGAAAGGCCCCGAGCAACGCCCCGTCCAGATAAGACGTATGATTGGCCACGATCACGACCTTCTTCCCGGCCTGCTGATAATTCTCTAAGCCGTGGACCTCCACCCGGTAGAACAGCTTGAACATGGTGCGGGTGATGGACCGGACCAGTTCCTCCGGCAGCAGCCTACAGATATAGAGAGCAACGAAAGCATTCATTATGGCCACTGTCAGGAAGACTTCCGGGATGGTAAACCCCCGGCTGATCATGGCGGAACTGCCAAGAGCCGATACGGTCATAAACAGGGCATTTATGATATTGGTACTGGCAATCATGCGGGAGCGTTTTGCGGGCGCGCTGCGGTCCTGAACAATGGCGTATAGCGGCACAATATATATGCCGCCGCAGACCGCAATCAGAACCATATCCACCAGAATACGGATATTCCCCCAATGGGAGATAAACGCCGTCACCGTCATTAAGTCACCACCGGTACTGCCCGTGATATTTTGGCTGGCGAAATATATATCAACACTGAACAGGGTCATCAAAATGGCCGCCCCCGGCACATAAATAGCATGTATTTGACCCTTTAGCAGACGGTCACAGATATAGGACCCAAGGCCGATACCAATGGAAAAGGCACAGTTAAACAGGGTGCCGACCCCCTCATCCGCCCCGATGACCTCGCGGCTGAAAGTGGGGAACTGGGCAAGGAATGTCAGGCCGAAAAACCAGAACCATGAAATGCCCATGATCGACATGAATATGCGCCAGTCCGTCCGCGAATCCTGAATGATATGCCAGGTTTCCTGAACGATGTTGAAATTGATTTTAATATCGCTGGCCACGGGAATGGTTTTCGGGATGGAGAAGCTGGCGATAAAACCACCTATGGCGACCGTGATTACCGTCGCTGATATGATCAGCACCCCGCTATCGGTCAGGATCAACATCCCGCCCACAATCAGGCCCAGTATGATCGACAGAAATGTCCCCATTTCGATAAGTGCATTACCGCCAATAAGCTCATCATGGCGCAGATGTTCGGGCAGGATGCTGTATTTCAGGGGGCCGAAAAAGGCCGACTGACTACCCATCAGGAACAGGGTCACCATCATCACCGTGACGTCTTCTGTATAGAAGCCGTAAGAGGCCAGAGCCATCAGCAGAATTTCAACAAATTTTATGATCCGGATCAGCCGGGATTTTTCCAGCTTGTCCGATAATTGCCCGGCCAGCGATGAAAAAAGAAAGAAGGGCGCAATGAATATCCCCCCCGCCAATGGCACAATGACCTGTACATTATCCCACCCCTGATCGATGGCAATTTTATAGGTGATGAGAAAAACCAGCGCATTCTTGAACACATTATCATTGAACGCGCCCAAAAACTGCGTGACAAATAACGGCGCAAACCGTTTGGTCTTGAGCAGATGAAACAGACTCCCGGACAAAGCTAAATCCCTTCTTATATTTTTTATAAATACACTCTAAGAAGATTTATAGGGATAAGACAAGCATATTTTGCGCGGTCAGAAGATTGCCCGGTATCCCAGATAGACAAAATTGCCGGTTGAGGTCTGTTTAATGCCGGAGAATGTCTCCTTACGCCATTCCCAGCCGCCCTCAAATTCAAGATAAAGCCACTTGCCCACCCGGTAATCCATTTTCATGATAGGCCGGATGATGGTTCTGGTGTCGCTATCCTGCTTGTCAGACCGGTAATCCACACGGAGCCTCGGGTTAATGCGGAAGGATTTTCCAATGCGGAACCTGCTGTTCAAATAGAGCGTATAGTTACGGTCCCGATCCCGGTCATTATAACGAATACCGATGGTATGATTGTCATTATCCATAATCAGGCCATTAGCCAGAAATTGCAGGGAGCTATAATATTCCGTCCCCGTCCCCGGAAAGCCCAATACGCCGCCGGATGTTACGGTCCCGGTGAGGTTGGTTGCCGTCAGGTCAAAGGAAAGCTGATATTTCTCGCTGAACCGCCGGGTGATCCCAAAGGTTGCGGTTTTGCTGGTTGATGTTCTGTCAGCGGCAAACAGAAAAATCTCATCATTGGTATAGAGGGTAAACAGGTCGGACAGATTTTCCACCCCCTGCCCCTGAATGGCGTTGGTGGTGGTCAACAGAGGATTCTTGCGGTAATCAAGGCTCATATAGATCGTCGTGTCCTTTGACAATATCCAGTTGCCATTGAACATGACAAGGTTCAATTCCTTGAAATGAATATCATAATCAACCATGGCGAACATGGACCTGCCGTCTTTATAATAGCGGATTTCACCGCCAACGGCCCGCCGGTCGATCAGCCCTTTATTTTTCTGCTCAATAAAATATGTGGTAAAATTCCATGATTCAAGGAACGTCCCCATATCAAGGCTGGCCCCGTAAAATTTCCGGTCCGTATTGATATTTGTCTGGCGTGAGGATTGTACCGGATAACCATAAACTGCATTTATTGTAAATTGCGAGCTGATGTCATAACCCACATCTATACCGTCAAAACGGCCCAGCACGCCGCCCGTGCTTTTTGACTGACGGCCAAGCCGAAGACTCGCCCCGTGTTTTTTATCCTGAAAATCCATGTAGACACGGCTTAATCTTTTCCGGTCACTGCGGCCAAGGATAAAGTCTTTCTGATGGCTGCCAACGAATTGGAACCTGACATCATAATCCTGACTGCGCATACGCACATTCAAGTCCGCATCCGTATTCAGGCTGGACACATTCACCCGGCTGGATTCGCCGTTGGATTTGGTTTCATCCCGGAAATAAAATTGTGACAGGCTGCCATATACGGTCGTATCCCACATATTGCCCTCATCAACAGAGGATAGTTTAGCCTGACGTAATTTGGGTCTGGCTTTCTTGCCTGCGGTCATCAGGGCGGACAAACGCTGTTTCACCCGGACCGCATCGGCCCCCTCCGGATAGAGTTTGAGGAACTTTTTATATTCCGCCTTGGCATGGGCCAGTTGGTTATTGCGCTGACGGGAAAGGCCCAGATATTCCAGAGCCTGCCGATGAACACTGCCACCTGCCGAAGATTCCACCTTGGTCAGAATACGAATGGCCTTTGGATAGTCTTTTGCCCGCACCGCCGCCATGGCCTCTTTCAGCAGGAGCGCGTATTTGCCATTACCCAAAGTACCCGCTTTGCCCCCGGTTGGCAGATAGATAGTCACAGACCTTTGATCCACGGCCCCGTGAACCTCAAATTTCACCTGATGATCAAACAGAAGCGATAATATAGGGCTGCGGGCGTCACTGCCTTCCCAGAATATTTCCCGTATGGGCGCGCCGCCCGCATTATTCCAGGCAATATCCGTATGCTGCGACAGGATTTGAATATCCTTGCCGTCAAGGCCGTTCAGGGAATTGACCTTGAACTGGATACGTATATTATCCCCGTTGGACCCCGGCACATGGCCAATATATTGTATAGGGAAAGCAAAGTTGATCTTAACTTCCACCGTTCCGGTGAGCTGTTGAATCTCCACATTCTCAACCACTCTGGCCTGAGCGGTCATCGGGCTGAAAAGCAGCCAACTAACAAAGGCAAGGTATTTGACAGGCAAGCCCAAATATTTCCTGTTTTTTATTATAGTTATCATTAGTTAAAACCACCGTCTGTTGCTCTATGCTGACTATCTCTTCTCTTTGAAATGACTGTTAGGGTCGAGTCCGTATAGGTATGGCAAGACCCAGCACAATCACGTAATTCACTCACGGAATATAATACTCTGGGGTTCTCGACCTTCTTATGTTCGCCCGGATCATAAGAATTGGCATGACACGCGGCGCAATCCGGCTGATAGGCCGGAGACGGCCATGGGATAACCTGATTGTTTGATGTATGGCAGTCAAGACAGGCCAGCCTTCCCGCCCCATGATCTGGATAATTTCCGGTCGTATGATTATAGTCAGTGAAAGTCCAGTTTACGGTCGTATGACATTCATCACATTCCAGTGTCGTGATAAAATGATTGGTCCCTTTTCCGGTCGCCTTAACCCCGTCATGACAGGTCGAACAGCTGCCCAAAACCTGATTATGGTCAATGGTCGTAACCGGTGTCCAACCAAGGGGGCTGTGACAATCCTCACAGACATTGGTGGTCAGAATATGGGTCGGGTTCTTACCTGTGGCAATCACACCATCATGACAACTGGCGCAACTGCCCAGTACCTGATTATGATCCACATTAACCGTGGTCCAGTTTGTCGATACATGGCAATCCTCACAGACATTGGTTGACTGAATATGATTGGTCCCTTTGCCTGTGGCAATCACCCCATCATGGCAAGTCGAACAACTGCCCAAAACCTGAAGGTGATCAACGGTTATGACCGGCACCCAGGCAATGGGAGTGTGACAATCTTCACACACATTGGTTGTCTGAATATGGGTTGCATTTTTACCTGTGGCAATTATACCATCATGGCAGGTAGAGCAGCTGCCTAAAACCTGATTGTGATCAACGGAGGTCACCGGCGTCCAACCCACCACAGTGTGACAATCTTCACACACATTTGTGGTCAGGATATGGGTCACATTCTTGCCCGTCGCAGTAACACCATCATGGCAACTGGCACAGGAGCCGGTGATATTGTTATGGTCAAAGTTCGCAGGCACCCAGGCATTGCTGGTATGGCAATCCTCACACAGGTTACTACTGGTCACATGGGTGGCATTCTTACCCGTGGCAATGGTGCCATTATGACAACTGAAACAGGTGCCCTGAACCTGCGTATGGTCCAAGTTTACCGTTGTCCAGTCCGTAGATATATGGCAGTCCTCACACACATTGGTGCTCAGAATATGGGTGGCGTTTTTGCCCGTGGCAATGGTCCCGTTATGGCAGGAGGAGCAGCTGCCCAGAACCTGCGTATGATCAACGGATGTGGCCGGGGTCCAGCCAAGGGGACTGTGGCAATCTTCACAGACACTGGTGGTCAGGATATGGGTCGCGTTCTTGCCGGTGGCTATAGTGCCGTTATGACAGGTAGAACAGCTGCCCAAAACCTGATCATGGTCCACATTGACCGGCGACGTCCAGCTTGAGGATACATGACAGTCTTCACAAACGGAAGTCGTCGAAATATGAGAGGGGTTCTTGCCCGTGGCGGTCACACCGTCATGGCAGCTGGCACAGGTGCCGAGGACCTGCGTATGGTCAACGGTTGCACTGGCCCAGCTAACCGTGGACACATGACAGTCCTCACAAATATCTGTGGTCTGAATATGACCCGTATTTTTACCGGCAATGATCGTGCCGTTATGGCAGGACTGGCAATTGCCGTTTACATCATCATGGCTGAAGGTTGCCGGTAGCCATCCGCTGGTGATATGACATTCATCACAGGTAGTGATGGACGGAATATGGTTGGTGCTTTTACCACCCGCAATCGATCCGTTATGACAGCTGAAACAGGTGCCGATAACCTCATTATGGTCAACGCGCGGAATATTCTGCCAGCTATTGACCGTATGGCAGGATTCACACAGCAAACTGGTCAGGATATGAGAGGTATTTTTACCGGGCGCAATGGTGCCATTATGACAACTGGCACAATTCGCATCTGTATTGGTATGATCAAAAACGGCATTGGTAAAATTCAAGGTTATATGGCAGTCTTCACAGTTATTGCCGCTTTGCACATGGGTCGGATTTTTGCCGAGAGCCGTCTGCCCGTCATGGCAACTCTCACACGAACCAAAGGTCGACCCATGGTCCATTCGGCGCAGACTTTCCCAACTGAATGTGGTATGGCAGTCCTCACATTCATTACGAGTCCGGATATGACTTATGGGACGTTCTGAGGCACCGATGCCGCCCGCCCTGTCATGGCAACTAATACAATCTTTTGGCGTCCCTTTAAAAACACCATTCACATGGCAACTTTCACATTCAAGGGTCTTATGCTGGCCTTCCAGGGGAAAGCCCGTTGAAAAATGGTCAAATTCCGTCTGGGCAACAGCATCAGACTGCGCGGCAAACAATACGCCCATGCCAACGATCATCGAGAGCAGTACCATATAAAATTTCATCATATGCAATAGATTTCTTCCCTTAATCATCTGCCTATCCTTATTGTCTTGAAATTTTCCGTAGTATGGCAACGCTTGCACATTGTCCCGAACCTTCCCTTATGAATGTCATCTGCTGTGTGGCAATCCACACAGTCCTGTGACAATTTTATTTTTCCTGTTGTCGGCACCGCGTGACAGGCCGCACAGGCCAGCCCGGTATGAGAACCGTCCAGATCAAATTTTGTCTGCTGATTATGATCAAACTGCCAAAAGTCCCAGCCATTGGGATTGTGGCAAGCCGCACAGTCGGTGCCCAATGATTTTTTATGGCTATCGTCCGCCTTATGACAGGCAACACAGTCCGTCTTGGCATCCTTAAATTGCTGATTGGTATGACATTCATCACACGCCGTAATGGCATGCAGCCCAACCAATGGAAAGGCCGTCAAATCATGATCAAAGTTTATTTTCTCCGACCATGTTGTTTCACCATGGCAATTCTCACAGACGAGCCCCATCTGTCCCTTGTGAACATCATCTGCTTTATGACAATCAACGCAGTCCCGTGGTTTTGCCCCTACTTTTGCCTCACCCCGATGACAGGCAAAGCAATCCACATCCTTATGGGCGCCGGTCAGAATATACTTTGTGTCCTTGTCATGGGAAAAACTGGTTTTACCCCAATCCGTCTCGCCGTGGCATTCCTGACATTTTACCCCGTTCCGGCCCTTGTGAATATCCACATCCCCGTGGCAGTCATTGCATTTGGTCAAGACCTTTTTCTTGGGCGTGGTTGAGACGTGACAGGCCTCGCAATCAATGGTGTCATGCTTGCCTTTCAGGGCGAAATCTGTATTTTTCCCATGATCAAACGTCGTTTTTTTCCAGTCTTTCTCCGTATGGCAGCTTTTACAATCCTGCCCGAACCGGCCCTCATGTTCATCATTGCCCCCATGGCAGGCAACACATTCTGTTGGAGTTTGCTTGTAACGGGTATCCGGATGGCAACTGTTACAAGCCACTTTCTCATGGCTGCCTTTCAAAGGGAATTTGGTTTTGCTGTGATCAAATTTTACCTTTGGCCAAAGATTTGTCGTATGGCAGGATGCGCAGTCCTTGCCCATTTCCCCCTGATGCTGATCATCTTTCTCATGGCAGGAAAAACAGTCTGTCTTGGCTTCATGGAGCTTTTTGTTTGCCACATGACATTGATCGCAGGTGGTCTCAATATGTTTACCGGTCAGGGGGAAATCTGTTACTTTATGGTCAAACGTTTCCCGGGTGAGGCCAACTATATCTGCGTCCCGCCCCTCATGGTCCGTATGGCAGCTCTTGCATTCTGCCGGAGAAACCTGAGGATTTCGGCCATGGAATCCCTGTTGCTTCTTGATGTCCAAACCAACATTTTCATGGCATTCAAGGCATAAAGTCTTTTGCCCGATTTTATCAAGTGGCGAATGGCATTCGGAACAGTTTTTTTCATATTTGACATGAGCACTACTCACCGGCCCGGGCATAACAAGGCTTTTCAGGTCATTAAATTGATAGGCAGTGGCCGTCCCCGGAATCAGGAACAGCCCACACAGAATACCAATGATGTACTTGCGCAACCTCACATATTTCCCCTAATACCAATGCACCGCAATAATATGAACGATAGCAGCAATCACCAACATGAAGAACAGCGGCAAATGCAACACGTGCCAGAGCGCGAACATGCGTTCATAAAAATCAAACTCCACAACTTTTCTAAGCCGTTTAAGAAAATGATCTGATTCCTGAACAATCAGATTAACCCGGGCGCGTAACTCCTTTCGCGAACAGCCGGCCATTTCTGCATTTCGTTTCAACTCCCGCCGAACTGATTTTTTAATTTTTCGCACCATAAAACGCGACCGGATACCCACGCTTAATATTCTGGCCCAGCTATGAAGCAGGCCCCGGGTCGGGCTCAACACATGATCCACAAAACCAAAAAGATCCGCCTTTACCGCCGGGCTTAAATGCAGAAGGGCCGACATTTCCTGCTGATTGCTGTCCAATTTGGCCTTCAATTGGGACAGACCGATTTTCTTGCCGTACAACCCATGATGAATTTTGGTATAGATATAACGACCAACGATCCCACTGGCCGACACGATCAACATGGAAAAAAGCGCCACATTGCTGTTGGTAGATCCCAAACTGAAATTGGCATGATACAGGATGAGCAAAGGGCCCAAGACACCAAAAACCATATGAATCCCAAACCAGGCCCGCACATCACCAATGAACCGCAACAGGCGAAACCGTTTGCGCAATGGATAGAGCAGCAGGGCCAGCATCATGCTGCCCCCGATAATACCCAGCGCATATCCCACGCCCTCTTCTGCGGTAAAATACTCAAACTCCCGCAAGCGAAAACCGACAAAAATTGCGACCAGAGTCACCAGCCCAAATATTTGCGGCACCATACGCCAGACGAACCCGGTTATTCTCGCGAAAATACCCGGTTTAACCATTTTTCCGAAAGAGGCAGACCCGCTTTCCTCCTGTGCTTGTTCGATCAATATTTTCTCCGTGATCAGGGCATCCTTGGCCGCCCGCTGCTCTCGTTTATTTCTTTTCAACATCTCATAATCCAGAGAAGATGTTTTAATGGGATTTCGCGTCATTTCTCACCTCCTCTAAAAAATATCCTTGATCCACGACCGGGACGCTTCATATTTATCCAACAGAGCCAATAGTTTACCAGGTGGGCCCTTTACAACAGATTGCGCCCGTTCCCGTTTATTATTCCGGCTCCTCGGATTAGCCCCCTGTTTCAACAAGATTTCGGAAACCTCATAATAGCCCGCCCGGGCCGCCATAATAAGGGCCGTATCCCCGATGTTATTTTTCTCATCCAGGCCATCAAAACCGGACAGATAAGACACAACAGAGGCATGTCCCTTTCCGGCAGCCAGCATTAATGCCGTATTGCCTTCCCGGGTAACCGAGCTCACGTCAGACCCCTCATCAACCAGATATTTAACACATGCCAGATGTCCGCCCTGTGCCGCATGAATAAGGGCGGTTCGGCCCAGGTTATCTGCTCTCTTAAGGTCGGCATTTTGAGCAAGAAGGCTTTTCACTCCCTCATGGTTGCCATTTCGTGCAGCTACCATCAACGCGGTTTTCCCCATTTTATTCACCGCATTTACATTCACACCGCTTTTGATCAATAGGCTGACAAGGCTTTTATCTGCTTTGGCCGCCATCATGATAAGCGGCGATAATGTATCATCCCCTGCAAAGGTAACGCCGGCTTTTAGCAACAGGTCCGCGACATCCATTTTTCCCTTAAGCAAACTATAACTAAGGGCGGCTTTCAACACGCCCTGACAACCTTCATTTTCCTTGATTGCCGGGAGCAGACGCCGCACCAGTTTGTCCTGATCCTGCTTGATGGCCACAAAGAGGGGATGAGTTTCCATATTCTCCCCGCATTTGAGGCTGGCCCCCGCATCAAGCAGCATATAAATAATCTCAAGATGACCGCCCTGCGCCGCAAGGGCCAGCGCCGTCATGCCTGTGCTGTCGCGGATTTCAAGATTGGGTTTTTTCGTCAGGGCCGCCCGAACGCTGACCTTATCCCCGCGCCACGCACCATACATGACCGGCGTCCAGCCGCGCTTCTCATTGGTTCCCGCCTGATAGTATAACCGTTTCAGGCTGTGTTCCTTCACCTGACTTTCCAAAATCTTTGCCAACTTGCGGCCACCGGATTTTTTAATCAAACGAACAAGTTTCTCATTCTTATAGCCCTGAGCAATTTCATAGGCCGTACGCCCTTTGACATTAACCGTAAAAATATCCGCCCGCTTACTGAGCAAATATTGCACCATGGGCAAATCATTACGGTACGTTGCCAGAATAAGCGGCGTGCATTTCTTTTTATTCAGGCTGTTAATTTGTGCTCCGCCCTCTATCAATGCCCGAACCACATTCAAATTGTCCCGGCTAGCGGCAATCAGCAACGCCGTATCACCATCTACATTCCGCAGGCCCGGTTTCGCCCCTTTTTTAAGCAAGGCCCGTATAACTTTATCATGCCCCTGCTGGCTGGCTTCCATAAGGGCGGATATGCCGGATTTATCCTGATAATTTACCTTGGCCCCGCTTTTAAGCAAGCGGCGTACCAGTGTCAGCTCACCCTTACGGGCCGCCTTCAATAATTGCCCGTCACCATTGGCCGGAGCCGCCGCATTCTGTTGGCTGTTCTTTTTATAGGAAGCCAGTTTCTTTACGGCCTTGACATGGCCCTGTTTGGCGGCCTTGGCATACCATTTTTGGGCCAGATCATTTGACTTGCCCGTGCCCTGCCCGGATCGATACATACCGGCAAGGCGATATTGGGCCTCGGCATTTCCCTTGCCGGCCTCTGCTTTAAAAAGCACGAATGCCTGCTTAAAATCACGGTTACGCGCGGCAAAAAACGCATCCTCCATAGAGGCCTGCGCGGGCAGTAAAGATAAGCTCGTCACAGATAAAACAACGGCAACGGCACATGCAATTACCCGTTTTCCCACATATGATAAGACAAAATTATTCATTCACGCCGTTCCAAATTTTGTTTCAATTTCAATACCCATGTCTTTCAGAAAACCCGTTGGCAAAATGCCACCGGCACAGACGATCACCGCATCATTCTCTATGGTGATTGTCTGGCCCTCCTGATCCAGGGTTATGTCATTCTCACTAATCGACATAACATTAGACGACAGCAAGACCCTTAAACCCCCAGTCTGCTCTGCCATTTCCACTTTTTCGCGATTTTTCTGCTTTGCCCGGCCAAATGCCGCACTGCGATAGGATAATGCCACAGTTGTACCCTCCACCTCGGATATGGACACGGCAGCTTCGAGCGCACTGTCCCCGCCCCCAACCACCAGCACATGCTGGCCCGCATATTGTTCCGGATCAATCAGACGGTAAACGACCTTTTCCTGATCCTCTCCCGGCACATTCAACTTACGCGGCGTTCCCCGGCGGCCAATGGTCAGTAATATATTGCGCGTGGCAAAATTGTTCTTTTCCGTCTGGACAAGAAAATGATCTTTGGCGGGTTCCACCTTGACCACCCGCTCACCGTACTGAACCTCCAACCCGGTTTCCTCGCGTACTTCATGCCAGAACTCCAGCAGTTTTTCCTTGGTTGTTTCCCGGAAATTTGCCTTGCCATACAGGGGCAGATCGACCGGCTGGGTCATAACGACCTTGCCTCTGGGGTAATGGGCAACCGTGCCACCAAAAGTTTCCTGTTCCAGCGTCACAAAAGACATTTTTTCCGCCATGGCCGCAAGGGACGCCGAAAAGCCGGACGGCCCGGCCCCCACAATCACAACATCCAGAATGTCCCCGCCGGATGATTTCTTTTTACAGCGCTGCACAACTGAATCCATGGCCTGTTTGCCCTGTTCGATGGCATTTCTGATCAATCCCATACCGCCCAATTCCCCGGCAATGAATATGCCCGGCACATTGGTTTCAAAGGTTTTCTTAACATTGGGAATATCAATACCGCGCCTTTCCGTTCCAAACACAAGCTCAATGGCATCCAGCGGACAGGCCGCCTGACAAGCCCCGTGGCCAATACAGTGGGACGGTGCAATTAATTCTGCCTTGCCATTGATTATACCCAATATGCTTTTTTCCGGACAGGCCGTAACACAGGATGCACAGCCAAGGCATTTAACAGGATCAATCACAGGGTGAAGGGACGGCGGTTCAATCAGACCCGCCGAGAATTCTTCCTCTTTCCGCGAACGGCTGTGTTTTTCCCGCCTAATTTTTTTAGAAAAATATATGGCAAATACGCTGCCGACGATCAGGCCATACACAAGCCATTCTATTCCAAATCCAGATGACATTTTCTTGCTTTTCCCTGCCTCAACAGACACAAAACACCAGAAATGCGCCTAAATTATGTCACAATCAGGCACCATATATTCCTCGCGGACTATTCATTCCAAACAGTTAATGAGTATATAAGAAACCACATATATGGAAATAAACCATTATTAAACTGTAAAATTATATGGAATAATGAACTTTATGTTAAAATAACTTTTGAACATTGCCGTAACGTAACGGTTAAAGATATGATGCCCGACATATGAAAAAATATTTAGTAGCCATCGCCGCCCTCATTTTCATCGGGCAGATTTTCTGGATTATCAGAACAAATGATGCCACCATCATAGCCGAGCAGGCAACCGCAAGATTTCCGGATTTCACCCTGCCCTCCCTGTTTGAACCAGATAAAAATATTGTTCATGCCGATCTTGAAGCGCAAAATATAAAAATTGTTAATTTCTTCGCCTCATGGTGCGGACCCTGCAAGGTGGAGCACCCCCTGTTGATGGATCTGGCCGGAAAAAATCTGGCCATATTGGGGATAAATTATCAGGACAGTCAGAAAGCCGCCCGCTTGTTTCTGAAAAATAAGGGCAATCCCTACCTGATGACCGCTTGGGACGAGAGGGGAAATCAAGGGATGAAATGGGGAATCATGAGCATCCCCCAGACCTTTGTCATAGATCAGAAGGGGCATATTCTCTATCGTAAATCCGGTCGATTACATCCGGATGATATTACGAAATATATATTGCCCCTGTTTAAACATATTACGCCAGAAAGTTCATAAAGGAATTCACATGCTACTGCTTATTTTAATTGCCGCCTCGGCCCTTAGTGCCGTCATCATCCTCTATGCCCTGTGGTCATGGGCCGGGGAGAATTCAGGCCGCAAGGCTTTTGTCATGCTGCTGGCCGGGGCAGCCTTGATTTTGCCCGGAAGTTTTAAATATTTTTACGGCCCCCATGATGAGGGTGCCCTGCCCGATAATCTTATCCAGCCCGGCGAGCTGTCTGATGTGAAAAAATCCATCTGGTCCGGCGGTACATCGCAAATGCCCGTACAAGGCTCCTCCTCCGGGGCGAAGGACATGTCCATGTCAGGGGTTACCGAACGGCTTGAAGCAAAATTAAAAAACAACCCCGATGATATTGATGGCTGGATATTGCTTGGCCGCTCCTATGCCGCCCTCGGCGACCCGGAAAAGGCCGTTAGCCTGTTTAACAAGAAAATCGCTGAAAACCCCGAGAATGTTAATCTTGTTGTCTCCTACGGCGAAACCCTGACCAAACTGAACAGCGGCATCATCACCGATGAGGGCCGGGGCCTGTTTCAGAAAGCCCTGACCCTGGAGCCTAACCAGCCACGGGCGGAATATAACCTTGCCCTCTATGACATGCAGCATGACCAAAATCAAAAAGCCTATGACCGGCTTAAAAAACTTCTGGACTCTGCCCCGGCCAGTGCCCCCTGGGCCGCTCAAATCCGGGAGAGAATGACGCTGGCCGGTGAAAAACTCGGTCTGGTGACACAGGCCCCCAACCCGACCGCCGAACAGGTGGCCGCCGCCAAGAGCATGTCCCCCGATGATCAAAATGCCTTCATCCGCACCATGGTCGGTAACCTGGCGGCCAAGCTGAAAGAAAATCCCATCCCAATGACCTGCAAGGCTGGCTCCGGCTCGGCAAATCCTATGAGGTTTTGCAAGACTGGTCAAAGGCCACCTTTGCCTATGGTCAGGCCTTGAAACTCAGCCCGGATGACGCCAGCATAAAACAACGCCGGGATGCCACTGCCGCCAAAGCCGGGCAATAGACCGACCACAGGAAACGGATAGCCATCGCCTGACCGGAAACTGTATTTTGTCCTTAATATATAGGAGAAAATATATGCAATTTACGTTTAAGGCTTTAGACCACACAATATTTGCCCCGCTTTATGGTCTTTCAGACGAAGCCCTTAGGGAAAAGGGCATCATTCCCTATGTGGCCGATGGCGGTGGCTTTCCCTGCCGGGTCACGCTGGAGGATGCACAAGTCGGCGACCGTGTGTTGTTGCTCAACCATGTCTATCTTGAGACCCATAGCCCCTACCGGGGACGTCATGCCATTTTTGTTCGGGACGGGGCAACATCCAAACATCTTCCGCCCAATGAGATCCCGGAGATGATTTTAAAGCGGCCCCAATCCCTGCGTGCTTTTGACCGGAATGATATGATGCTGGAGGCTATGGTCGCTGAAGGTGGACAAGTGCAGGATGCCATCGAAGAATTGGGCCGCCTTAAAGATGTGGCCTATCTTCATCTCCATAATGCGGCCTATGGCTGTTTCATGGCCCGAGTGGAATATGGCTGACAGCAGCGTAAAAGCCTATAGACTGTGACCAATATGAAAGATATAGCCCAATATATTCACGACCATGCGGAGGAGACCATATCCCTGTCCCATCTGTCGGATAAGTTCGCTCTCAGCCCGGCTCATCTGCAAAAATGCAAAAATCTTTCAAGCGGGTTTTCGGCCTTAGCCCCAAGGAATATCAAAATGGCATCCGCCTTGCCCGATTGAAGAAAGCCCTGAAAGAGGGTGACGATATTTCCGGGGCCATTTATGAAGCCGGATATGGGGCCGTCAGCCGTATTTACGAGCAGATTGATGGCCGCATTGGCATGACACCCTCGGCCTATCGCGCGGGCGGCAAGGGCGAGGATATTGCCTATGCCATCCGTGATACGACCCTTGGCTCCATGATTATGGCCGCTACCGACCGGGGGGTCTGTTATGTTCATTTCGGCGAAGGCCCTGAAAGCCTGATCCAGTCCTTGTCGCAAGAATTTCCAAAGGGCCATATTATGCCGTCCCCGGCCCATCACGCGCCGGAACTGGATAGCTGGATTGAAGCCTTAAATCACCATCTGTCCGGGAATATACCCCGCCCTGATATTCCTCTACATCTGAACGGAACCGCTTTTCAGATGCGGGTCTGGCATTTCCTGATGAGTGTGCCAGAGGGGGATATAAAACATTACCGCGATGTAGCCAATGGCATCGGCGCCCCAAAAGCCATTCGCGCGGCGGCCAGCGCGTGCGGCGCTAATAAAATTGCCGTCCTTATCCCCTGTCACCGGGTCTTGCGCAGTGACGGCGGGCTTGGGGGTTATCGCTGGGGCCTTGAACGGAAAAAGGCGCTGCTTCGAAACGAAAAAGCTAAATAATATCCGCCGAGATCACGGCGAAATAGAAGATTGAAATGGTAATCGTTTCAATCAAAATCAGGAACAACGGCTTCCAGCCCAGTGAGAACATGGTCTTGAGTGAGGTTTTCATACCCACTGCCGTGATCGCCATTATAAGCAGCCATTTGCTGGATGCCTGAAGGAAATGCAAAATATCTGCGGGCAGAATATGTAGGGAATTCAACGTCACAAGGGCGATAAATCCCACCAGAAACAGCGGAAAGATAAAGCGTCCTGACGGGTCATTTTCCTTGCGGTTGCGAAAGCCCCAGGCAAAGAGAAACAACACCGGCACCAGCATGAAAACCCGCACCAGCTTGACAATGATGGCCGTGTCGCCCGCGTCCTCGGAAATGCTATATCCCGCGCCCACAACCTGTGACACATCATGGATGGTGCCGCCGATTAATATGCCGGCCTGATGGTCATTAAAGCCCAGAAAGCCAATGATCACCGGATAGAATATCATGGACAGGGTTCCCATGGCCGTCACCCCGACCACCGCGATCAGGGTATTATGCTCCAGCGTTTTTGACTTGGGCATCACTGCTGACAGGGCAAGGGCCGCCGAGGCCCCGCAAATGGCCGTGGCCCCGCCGATAAGCCAGCCCTGTTCCGGGTCCAGTTTCAAAAGCCGCGCCCAGATAACCCCAAGCGCAATGACCAATCCAATGGCCAGAATAACCACCGTCAGAGTCACACCGCCGAGGGCGGTAAAGTCCGACAGCATGATCCGCGCGCCGATCAGAGCCACCCCGATCCGGAGTATGGTTTGCGAGGTAAATTGCACGCCTTTTTTCGTGGGGCCTTCCTGTGACATGAAATTGAATATCATACCCAGCAACAAACACAGCAACATCACCGGCGCGGCATAATGCTGGGCAATGAATTTTGCCGCCAGCGCCACGGTGGCGCACACCAATATCCCCGGCGCTAATTCCCGCGCCCGTTGCCACAGGGGCGGCTTCTTTCCGCTATCCGCCGGATGGAAGCCCTCAATGGAATCCAGATAATCGTATTTATCCAGATCTTTCATTATGTAAGCGCGTCATAGTCAATGGGCTGATGGCAATCT
Organism: Alphaproteobacteria bacterium; assembly: GCA_013152755.1. Classification (GTDB taxonomy): domain Bacteria; phylum Pseudomonadota; class Alphaproteobacteria; order Sphingomonadales; family Emcibacteraceae; genus Paremcibacter. Next base: position 2,442 of record JAADFR010000159.1, on the reverse strand, counting down.
ATGCTATGATCGCTTTCTGGCATGGGATATTTCAGGCCAGTGGCACAGTTAAACAACAGCACCCGTTCATCCTTGCTGACCTGCCCGCTTTCCAGAGCCTTTTGCCATGCGGCAAAGGTGGCCGCGCCTTCGGGGCACAGCAGGAACCCGTCTTTTCGGGCCACCTCATCCCGGGCCTGAAAAATATGCTCGTCAGTCACTGCTATGGCAAAACCGCCGCTGTCCCGTACCGCACGCAGGATCAGAAAATCACCGACCGCCGCCGGAACCCGGATGCCTGACGCCGCGGTATAGGCATTTTCCCAAAGCGGCGCATGCTCAACCCCGTCCTCCCATGCCTTAACAATAGGGGCGCAGCCGGTGGATTGAACCGCCACCATGCGCGGACGTTTGGAGCCAATCCAGCCCATGGCCTCCAACTCCTCAAAGGCCTTCCACATGCCGATCAATCCGGTACCGCCGCCCGTGGGGTAAAAGATCACATCGGGCACGTCCCAGCCATATTGTTCGGCCAGTTCAAGGCCCATGGTTTTCTTGCCCTCAATACGGTACGGCTCTTTCAGGGTCGAAATATCGGTCCAGCCAATCTTGGCCTTACCGTCCAGTACAATCTTGCCGCAGTCATTGATCAGGCCGTTGACTTTATAGACGTCAGCGCCCTGTAATTCGATTTCCCGAACATTGATCTCCGGCGTGTCATCGGGGCAGAAGACCGTGGTTTTCAGGCCCGCATAGCTGGCATAGGCCGCCAATGCCGCCCCCGCATTGCCGTTGGTGGGCATGGCCAGATGGCTTTGCCCCAATTCCTTTGCCATGGCCACCGCAAGGGCCAGCCCCCGCGCCTTGAATGACCCGGTGGGCAGGCGGCCCTCATCCTTGACGATGACCTCCACCCCGCCTGGCACAGAATTTTTAAGCGGCACCAGAGGCGTCATAACCTCGCCCAGACTGACCATATTTTCCGGCTTTTGCACTGGCAAAAACTCGCGGTATTTCCAGAATCCGCCGGGCCGACTTTCGATTTCCTGCCGGGTTACTGCGGCGGCGATTTTACCAAGGTCATAACGAACCAACAAAGGTCTGCCTTCCTCTGACAAGCCGTGAGGCTGCCCCGCCTCATATATTTTTCCAGATATGGAACATTCCAGATGGGTGACAAAAGCCGGGCTGGCCTCATATAAAGCGCGCGTCTGATCCGGTTCCAGTTTTACAATTGTCATAGGTAATTTCCTTAACGGGTCAGTTTGAATGAATGGGGCAACAGTTCGCCCATAGTAAAGGTTCGATTGCCGTCCACATATACCGGGGTTTCCGGGGCTAGAAATTCCGACATAACCTGCCGGCAGGCACCGCAGGGCACAAGTGATTCTTTGGGCAAATCAACACCCGCCCTGCCAATGGAAATAGCCAGCCCCGTAACCTTGGCAGCGGAAGCCGTACGGGCAGCAAAGAGCGCCACGCGCTCCGCGCAGCAGGTCAGGCCATAGCTGGCATTTTCAATATTGGTGCCGGTAAAAACCTGTCCGTCTTCCAGCAAAACCGCAGCCCCCACCGGAAAATTTGAATAGGGCGAATAGCTATGTTCCTTCGCCGCCTGCGCCGCCGCGACCAGCATTTCTTCAGAAGATTTAGGGGGGGTATTCATAACGGTTTCCTTCACTGTCCACAAAGGGGGATTCAACTTTATTTGTTGATATATATACCCTATGGTAAAATTTGACCACTGTTTAGAAATTTTTATCGCCAGAGGAAATTTATGGCAAAATTATACTTTTATTATTCATATTCATCCATGAATGCCGGAAAATCGACTACCCTGCTCCAATCCAGTTTCAACTATCGGGAACGGGGCATGGGCACCATGCTCTATACGGCGGCCCTGGATGACCGTTACGGCAAGGGTATTGTGGCCTCCCGCATCGGGCTTGAGGCCAAAGCCAATACCTTTGACGAAAATACCGATATTTACCGGGAAGTGACCGAAGAACTAAAGAAACGCAAAATCAACTGCCTGTTGATTGACGAGGCCCAATTCCTGTCCCGGGATCAGGTATTTCAGCTGGCCGCCATTTGTGACCGGATCGGGATTCCGGTGCTGACCTACGGCATCCGCACCGACTTTCAGGCCAATTTGTTTGAGGGCAGCATGCATCTTCTGGCGTTGGCCGATGAATTGCGGGAGCTTAAAACCATCTGCAAATGTGGCCGAAAAGCCACCATGAACCTGCGGACCGATGAAAAAGGCCAGGTGATCAAGGAAGGCGAACAAACGGAAATCGGCGGCAATGACCGCTATGAGGTATTATGCCGGAAGCATTTTATGGAACTGGCCTTTTAAGGATTTGCCTGACAAATGGCCTGACTGATTTCAAGGGCCCCCATCATATTTTGATAGATGCTTTCGCTTAACAGCAACCGCAGGTCTCTTTTATCATCAACCAT
>JAADFR010000158.1 GCA_013152755.1 Alphaproteobacteria bacterium | reverse complement strand
AGCTGGTGCCGACACAGGACCGGGCGGCGGTTGGGGCGTTGCTGGGACTTGTGGGCTATGTGGACATTATTGTTCCGCGCGGCGGCAAATCGCTGATTGAACGGGTGCAAAAAGACAGCCGGGTGCCGGTCATGGCCCATCTGGACGGTATTTGTCATGTCTATGTGGACAAAGATGCGGATCTGGACAGGGCGGTTGCCATCACCCTGAATGCCAAAATGCGCCGTACGGGCATTTGCGGCGCGGCGGAAACCCTTCTCATCGATCAAAAAATTCTGAACAGCCATCTGCCCGCCATTGCAGAGGCCTTGAATAAGGCCGGATGTGAATTACGCGGAGATTCGGCGGTGCGGGATCTGGTGCCCTCTGTGGTGCCCGCGACCGAAGACGACTGGAACACGGAATATCTGGACAGCATCCTGTCCATTCGGGCGGTGGACGGGGTTGAGGGGGCCATGGCCCATATTGACGCCCACGGCTCATACGGATTGTATTGTGACCGAAAATGCCCAAACGGCGGCGGTCTTTCTTGACCGGGTTGATAGCGCCATTGTGTTGCATAATGCCTCAACCCAATATGCGGACGGCGGCGAGTTCGGCATGGGGGCTGAAATCGGCATCTCAACGGGCAAGATGCATGCCCGTGGCCCCGTTGGGCTGGAACAGCTGACCAGCTATAAATATCAGGTGAGGGGCGATGGCCAAATCCGGCCCTGATATTCTGCCCGCAGGGGACTGGTTCGGGAAAAAGATCGGCCTGCTCGGCGGGTCTTTCAATCCGGCCCATGAGGCTCATCTGGAAATCAGCCTGACCGCTCTGGACCGGCTTGGGCTGGACGCGGTCTGGTGGCTGGTGTCGCCGCAAAACCCCTTGAAATCCCGCAGGGATATGGCGGCGTTTCAGGACAGAATGGACAGCGCCAGAGCCATGGCCCGGCAAGGGAATATCCATGTCACCGGGTTGGAGGCTGACCTGAAAACCACCTATACGGTACAGACATTGGCGCGCCTAGTGGATCTGTTACCGGATAGCCGGTTTGTCTGGTTGATGGGAGCGGATAATCTGGCCCAATTTAGCGCCTGGAAGGATTGGGAGAAAATTGCAAACACAGTAGTATTTGCGATTTTTGATCGTCCGGGGTATTCTGAGGCCGCCTTGACAAGTGCGGCGGCCAGACATTTTGGGGATCATCAAATCCCGGACTCAAAGGCCCTGGAGCTTGTGAGCCATAACCCCCCGGCATGGACATTCATCCGGGAGACACAAAATCCGTTATCATCAACAGAGATACGACGGAAAAACTTTAATAACCAAGAGGTTAAAGATAAAAGTGCCTAGTAAAAACATGCCCGAAGACGACGCATCGTCTTCCCCGGAACCGTTCAGTATAAACAATCTTCTGGAGGTTATCACAAATTCTCTGGAAGATGATAAAGCGGAAGAAATCATCTCCATAAATCTTAAAGGAAAAACCAGCATCGCCGATTCGATGGTGATCGCCTCTGGCCGGTCCACCCGGCAGGTGGCGGCAATTGCCGATCATCTGGTTACCAATATCAAGAAAGCCGGCCTGGGCAACTGCAAGGTCGAAGGCCTTGAAAAAGCAGATTGGGTGCTGGTCGATGCCGGGGATGCCATCATCCATATTTTCCGTCCCGAAGTGCGCAGTTTCTATAATCTGGAAAAAATGTGGACCATGGATGTACGCCCCGATGATTTCACACCGGATAAGCTGTTGAGCAGCTAAAATATGCAGATTACCCTCATTGCCGTTGGCCGCCTGAAAGGCGGGCCGGAGCATCAGCAGATAGAAACCTATCTCAAACGCTGTCCCTGGCCCGTGAAGGTCATTGAGCTTGAGGAAAAGCGCAAAGTGACGGGCAAGGAACGTATGGCGCGGGAGGGGGATTTAATCCTGAAGGCCATCCCGGATAATGCTTTTGTCCTTGCCCTTGATGAACGGGGGAAATCGCTGCGCAGTGCGGCTTTTGCCAAAATGATCGGTGATCATCAGGACCGGGGAACCGCTCATCTGGCCTTTCTGATTGGCGGGGCGGATGGTTATGATCCCCGGGTCAAGGCGCGGGCGGATTTTTTATTGTCTTTGGGGGATATGACATGGCCCCATATGATGGTGCGGGCGATGATCTGTGAACAGCTTTATCGGGCCGCCTGTATTTTATCGGGGCACCCTTATCATAAGGATTGATTTTACCGCCCTTTAACTTATGTAGTATATAGGGTAAATAATCATTGAAACGGAATTTTGAACATCCATGAATAACCTGATCGTAAGCCCCAGTAAGCCTGTTGTCCTCTGTATCCTTGATGGATGGGGTAGCCGGGCGGCGGCAGAGGATAATGCCATTGCCCTTGGCCATACGCCAAATTACGACCGCATGACCGCCAGTTATCCCATGGCTTTTCTGGAAACATCGGGTCTGAAGGTGGGCCTGCCGGAGGGGCAGATGGGCAATTCAGAGGTGGGCCATACCAATCTGGGCGGGGGCCGGGTGGTGTTGCAGGATTTACCGCGTATTGATAAATCTATTGCGGACGGCGATTTCCCGGAAATTCCCGCCCTGAAATCCACCATTGCCAAGCTGAAAGCCACAGGCGGCACCTGTCATATGATGGGCCTGTTGTCGCCGGGCGGGGTCCATAGCCATCAGGACCATATGGTGGCCTTGGCGAAGGCGTTATCGGCGGCGGGCATTCCGGTGGCCATTCATGCCTTTCTGGATGGCCGCGATGTGCCGCCCAGCAGCGCCAAGGGCTTTGTGGAAAAATTTCAGCAGGATATTGCGCCGCTGGGCAGGGTGAGCATTGCCACGGTGAGCGGGCGTTATTATGCCATGGACCGGGACACGCGCTGGGACCGGGTGTCAAAGGCTTACGCGGCCATGGTGGAGGGTATTGGCCCGCGCGGGACAACGGCGCTTGAGGCGATTACGGCCAGTTACGCTGAAAATATCACCGATGAATTTATCCTGCCGACCATTATTGACGGTTATGACGGTATGAAAGACGGGGATGGTTTGCTGATGGCTAATTTCCGGGCGGACCGGGCGCGGGAGATTCTGACCGCGCTGGTGGACCCGGATTTTGATGGCTTTGCCCTTGCGCGTCAGGTGGATTTCTGTTGCCGCCTTGGCATGAGCGAATATTCAGTGGCGCTGAGCGGATTTATGGACGTCATGTTGTTCCCGTCCGATAAGCTTGAGGATACCTTGGGCGAAATAGTGTCCCGCAATGGCCTGAGACAGCTGCGCATTGCCGAGACAGAAAAATACGCCCATGTGACCTTTTTCTTTAACGGCGGCAGTGAGAGTGTTTATGACGGTGAAAGCCGTATATTGGTGCCGTCCCCGGATGTGGCAACCTATGACCTGAAACCGGAAATGTCAGCGCCGGAGGTGACCGATAAGCTGGTGGCGGCCATAGGCTCGCGGGAATATGATCTGATCGTGGTCAATTTTGCCAACCCGGACATGGTGGGTCATACGGGCGTCTTGTCGGCGGCGAAAATTGCGGTTGAAACCGTGGATAACAGCCTTGGTCGGCTTGAAGCGGCCTTGAAAAAGGTCGGCGGCGTGATGCTGGTGACCG
>JAADFR010000157.1:779-25301 GCA_013152755.1 Alphaproteobacteria bacterium | reverse complement strand
CCGCAAGACCGTCCACGCCACTGCCCCGGAACAGGCGGATCAGGAAAGTTTCCGCCTGATCATCCTGATGATGACCAAGAAATATTTTATCTACCCCATGCGATCGGCACCATTCGCCCATCAGCCGGTATCGGGCGCGCCGGGCCTGATCCTGAATATTGCTGTGGGGTTTATCGCCGTCCCATGTGAGTGTCACATGGGCGATGTCAGAAGGCCTTAACCAGTCCGCCACCTGCTGAGCTTCTGCCGCCGCTTCTGGCCGCAACCCATGGTCAACCGTAATGGCCGTCAGGGAAATATCATGGTCACGGCACCATTGGCCGAGCATGAGGGTCAGCGCCAGGCTATCAGCCCCGCCAGATACCGCCACCGCAAGATTTTCCCCGACCGAACAACCCATAGGCACCATAAGTTCCGAAAACTCAGACGGCGAAAGGGGCAGTGAATCATGCATGGTTCATAAACTTAATTACAGCCAGCCCGTTTTTCCTCGGGCGGGCGTTTGTTTTTGCTTTCCATACTATCCGGGAAACGGGACGCCAACTCGCGGTAAGCATCACAGGCATCGCTTTTTTCCCCCATAGCATTAAGAGACATGCCAATTTTCAACAGAAAAGCCGGAGCCTTCTGGCTTTTGGGATAGTTGTTATAACCTTCGAGGAAAGCGCGGGTGGCTTTGGTGTACATCTTGCGGACATAATAGGTCTGACCCAGCCAATATTGGGCATTGCCCGCTAGATTGGCCTTGGGATAGCGTTTCAAAAACTCACCAAGGGCAACCTCTGCCTTGGCATATTGTCCCTTGGTTACCAGTTTCTGCGCATAGCTATACTGCTGTTTTTCTGTTCCGGCAGGCAAAATATCAGCGGCCATTGTAGCTGGTGATGTTTCCGGCATAACCACAGGTTTCACCGTATCAACGGCCTTTGTGCCGCCCTTTTCCAGTTCGGCCAGACGAAATTCATAATCACGGGCCATAACGGCCATCTGTTGCTTTAACTGCCCGGCTTGATAATTACTTTCCTCGATGCGTCCGGTAAGCTGGCGAAGCTGTGTTTCTATCTGGGCTATGCGTGCTTCCAGGTCAGCAAAGCGGATGTTGCCTCCTGCTGGAGCAACGCTGCCCCCGGTCTCTGCGGCAAAACTACTGCCCGGTTTAAAGACTTTTCTTTGAACCGCCTTCAGTTGCTTCTCTATCCTTTCCAGCCGCTTGTTCGTGGCCTTAGAGGACTGCGCCTGAGATGTCATTGGCAACAGGATCGCCATAACCACAATCAGGCCGATATTCACAACGGTATTTCTTTTCATAAAATGCTCCGGGTCATAAACTCATAAAAATACCCGCGCAGCCGATAAGACGCGCGGGTATTCTGTAAAGATACAAGAATATTAATTTACGCGGGTATATCCACGGCGATTCTTTGACCATACAGATTCGCCGGTTCCGGTTACCGCAGGACGTTCCTTGCCGTAACTGACCGTATGAATACGGGAGGGGTCAACACCAAGTGCCACGAGGTAATTTTTTACCGCATTAGCACGTCTGTCCCCAAGGGCCAGGTTATATTCCCGGGTGCCGCGCTCATCACAATGGCCTTCGACAGTAACCTTAACATCGGCATGGGCCACAAGCCATGCGGCCTGTGCCTGTAATCCGGAACGACCATCTGAGGAGAGGTCATAACGATCATACCCAAAATAGACCAGCGCATTATCCGCCGCCATATCCAAGGATTCCTGCGTCGCAGGGTCTACCATCACGGTTTCAACCTGAACATCTTCTGTTGGTTTGGCTATTACTTCTTGTTGTTTCTCAACAGGAGGCTCCACGGAGGCATTATCTAATTCACCTGTTTTCGTATTCGAATTTGCGCAGGCCCCTAATAACAAGATCGCCCCGATCAGTGCCCAGTATTTTACGCCATTCATTTTTTTCAGCATCTAGTGGTCCTTCCACGTAACTTAATCATATTTTTCTACCGATGATATGCCATTCCCCGCAAGAACTGGCGTTTGTCTGTTTCCAATCTTTATTATTGAAGACCATAACAAACCGTTGGAACTATAACAGAATCATTTATCTAATCAAGGGGGACCATGCAGGATCTGAGGCTTCCAGAGGTGTTATTATCTGCCTCTCGTTATATCCAGTCAAATCCACGGTCCATAATTGTGTTTCGCCGCCCCTGCCCTGACGGTCATAGGGTTGCTGACGAAAGAACATTATCACCCGCCCGTTGGGGGACCAGGTTGGCCCTTCGTCAAGGTAGCTCTCGGATAGAAGCCGCTCACCACTGCCGTCCGGCTTCATAACGCCGATGTAAAATTTACCCTTATATTGGCGGGTGAAGGCGATCAAATCACCGCGCGGTGACCAGACGGGGGTGCTGTATCGGCCCTTGCCAAAACTGATCCGTTTAATATTTTTCCCGTCCGCATCCATCACATAAATCTGCTGACTGCCGCCCCGGTCCGAATTAAAGGTCACGTAGCGCGAATCAGGCGAATAACTGGGCGAGGTATCAATGGCCGTATGCTTGGTAAGCCGCTGAATTTTACGGGTCCTAAGCTCCATGACATATATGTCCGAATTGCCCTTATAAGCCTGTGACATAATCACTTTATTCCCATCCGGTGAGAAACGCGGCGCAAAGGTCATACCCGGGAAATCACCCAGAATTTCCTGCTTGCCGCTATCAATATTATAAAGATAAACACGCGGGTTATCCCCGTGATAGGACAGATAGGTGATTTCCTGTGCCGTGGGGGAAAATCGCGGCGTCAATACAAGGTTTTTGCCCGTGGTCAGAAAGACATGGTTATAACCATCCTGATCCATGATCGCCAGCCGCTTTATCTTGGCCGTGGCCGGACCACTTTCCGAAATATAGACCACACGGGTGTCGAAATATCCACTTTCCCCGGTCAGACGTTTATATATAGCATCGGACATAAGATGCGCGATGCGCCGCCAGTTTTTTGGCGATGTATAATAGCGAAGGCCGGTCATCTGGCTGCTGCCCAGAACGTCCCAAAGCCTGAATTCCACCTTGAGCCGCCCGTCTTCCTGCAAGGAAATAGAGCCATTCATCAGCGCCTGCGCGCCAATGGCTTTCCAGTTGCTGAAATTGGGGTTTCTAAGACTGGTCAGCGCATTGCCCGACTTGATAAAAGCGCCGCTATCCACCGTCCGGAACAGGCCGGACCGGGTCAGGTCAGCCTTGACCACAAGGGCCATGCGCTTACCGTAATCCTGAACCGAGCCACCGGAAACAATGTCATTTTCACTGCCAACAAGGTCCGTGATCGCAATGGGAAGCGGATCCGCATGGCCCCGGTTCACATCAACCACGATCCTTGCATTGGCCGAAAAAATCGTCAAAGCCAGTCCGGCTATAGCCGTCATTAGTCTTTTCAGTAACCTCACTTGCATCTCCATATATTTTATGTCTATCCGTTTAACATATGTTCAGGGTCAAATATTATTTCCATATCCCGCCACAAATCATATTTATCCTTGGGCAGGAAATCATAAGGCGCACATTTACGAACCGCTCTCAGCGCACTTTCCGCCGCCGTTCTGAAAAATTCCTGACCCGGCATGGTCATCCGGCTGCTTTGCACAACCTTTGGCGCTCCGATCAGTTCCCCATCCGGGCCAAGGCGAACCTGAACCGTGACCCTCAGTCCAGCCGCTCCCTTGGCTCCCGCCGGAACATTCCAGCATTGATTGTCAAAAATATGCTTGTCAATGGCATCGGCGATGCTCAGGATTTGCTGTTCAAGGTCAAGACTGCTGATCTGCTTTTCCGGCCCAAAATCCCGGTCTTTCAATTTTTCGATTATATTCGGCTCCGATTGCTCCCGCTTGTCCAAAAGGACCGCCAGCTTGCCCACATTAAAACGGCGCGGTTTGGTCTTCGGGGTAATTCTAGGCGCCCGGTTGACGGCGGTTTTTATGGGCTTTTTATCCTTTATTTTCTTCTTTGGTTTTGATTTTATATCCGGCAGAGGCATTGTGGAGGCAAGTTTTGGCGGTTCAGGCGGCATTTCCACTTTACGTTGGGCGGGCTTTTTCTTGGCATCCGCTATCTTCTTAACCGGGTCAGGCTTTTTTTCCTGAGCGCGTAATTTTGTTATCTCACCAACCGTGATCATTTCAACGGGAATGACCCGCATTTCAGTAGGCTTGTCATCTCTCCACATGGGTATGGCAATCATTCCCGACGCCAGAACCACGACGTGAAATACAAGGGATATGATGATCGCATCACGCAATTTTTATCATTTCTCCGTATCTGTTACGAGGGCAACCCGTGAAAATCCAGCCCCGTTCATACGGCCCATGACCCGCATCACCACGCCGTAGTCAACGGCCTTGTCACCATGAATATATATCCTGCCGTCCTTGCGCCCGGCGAAAATAACTTTCAGGCGCGGCACCAGTTCATTCAGGTCAATGGCCTCATCCTGCAAATAAAGCTGCCCCTCTTTGCTGATGGTGATCGACAGGGGTTTGGTATTTTCCGGCAGAGCCTTGGCCGCCGAATTGGGCAGGTCAACCGGAATACCCACCGTCAGCAACGGGGCCGCCACCATGAAAACCACCAAAAGCACCAGCATCACATCCACAAAGGGGGTGACATTGATCTCGCTCATGGGTTTATGCCTGCGGCTGAAGCCTGAGGAATTATGTCCGCCGTGCGTCTGCATCAGTGGCTCTCCTCATCCAGTTGGCGGGACAGGATGGTGCCGAATTCGTCAGCAAAGCCCTCCAGCCGATTGGCATAACGGCCAAGCTCATTGCTGAACTTGTTATAGGCCACCACCGCCGGCACCGCCGCCACAAGCCCCATAGCGGTAGCAAACAGGGCCTCCGCAATGCCGGGGGCGACCACGGCCAAAGATGAATTATGGGTCATGGCAATATTTTCAAAGGCGTTCATAATGCCCCAAACGGTGCCGAACAGACCAACAAAGGGGGCCGTTGACCCCACGGTCGCCAGAAAGCTCAGGTAATTTTCCAGCCGTTCCATCTCCCGGCTAACGGTCACCCGCATAACCCGATAGATCCTATCCTGTAATCCCATGCCCAGCTTGGTTGCCCCGCGCGCCCCCACAGAGCGTTGCCATTCACGCATGGCGGCCACAAATATTGCCGCCATGGGATGATCCGGATTTTTCCGCACCCGTTCATAAAGATCTTCCAGAGAATTGCCGGACCAGAATTCCGTATCAAACTTATCCGCCTGTGCTATCACCCGCCGGATGCGCTTGCTTTTGTCAAAAATAATCGCCCAGCACCACAGGGATGATCCCAGCAGAACCAGCATGACAAGCTGGACAATCCAGTCCGCCGATGCAAACATTCCCCATAGGGAGAAATCCGGGATATTCCCGCCCAGATCAATCACTTCAACCGCATTATCCATTACTTTTTCCATGCTATCCCTAAGTTATAATCAATTTAGCCATAATCTTTTCCGGCAACCGCACCGGTTTGTTATTCTCGTTCAGGACCGCCGCCCTGATTTTACCTCTAGCCAGAATATCCCCGGCCCGGTGGATTTCCTGTGCCATGAGCAAGCTGGCCCGGCCCAGTTTCTCAAGCCGCGTATGCACCGTGATCTCATCATCCAGAACGGCGGGTTTTATATAATCCACTTCCGATCTGACAACGACAAATTTGACATCTCCGGCGGCTTTGAATTTAAGCATCTCTCCCTGATCTATGCCAAGCTCCCTGAGCATATCCGAACGTCCCCGTTCCATATATTTCAGGTAATTGGCGTAATATACAATGCCGCCCGCGTCCGTATCCTCGTAATAGACCCTGAGGGGCAAAATATGTTCGCCGTCCTTGATATAACCAGAATGTGGCAAAAGTTCAGCCATTCATTCATCCAGCAGATTCATTTGTGATTTATCGGTATTTTTCGGCATTGAAACGCCAATATGGTTAAATCCCTGCGGCGACAGCATCCGGCCCCGGGGGGTGCGCTGTATCAGTCCGGTCTGAATAAGGTAAGGCTCGATAATTTCCTCTATGGCGTCCCGTGGTTCGGACAGGGCCGCCGCAAGTGTTTCAATCCCCACCGGACCACCGTTGTAATTTACCCCGATACAGGTCAGATATTTATGATCCATGGCATCAAGCCCACGGCTGTCCACTTCCAACAAATTAAGCGCCATGTCGGCCATCTCCCGGCTGACGCCGCCGTCCCCCCGGACCAGCGCATAGTCCGACACCCGGCGCAACAACCGTCCGGCAATGCGCGGCGTGCCCCGCGCCCGGCGAGCAATCTCCCGCGCGCCGTCACTGGTCATTTCAACTTTCAACACCCTTGCCGCCCGGCGAACAATAGTTTCAAGGTCTTCCGCAGAATAGAACTCCAACCGGGTCGGAATACCAAAACGATCCCGGAGCGGGGTCGTCAGCAAACCGGAACGGGTCGTGGCCCCGATCAAGGTAAAAGGCGGCAGGTCAATGCGTACGGAGCGGGCCGCCGGACCTTCGCCAATGATCAAGTCCAGATGATAATCCTCCATAGCGGGATAGAGGATTTCCTCCACCGCCGGATTAAGCCGATGAATTTCATCAATGAACAGAATATCATTTTCTTCCAGATTGGTCAGCAAAGCAGCCAGATCCCCGGCCTTGGAAATCACCGGTCCCGCCGTGGCCCGGAAATTAACCCCAAGCTCCCGCGCCATAATCTGGGCCAATGTGGTTTTGCCCAGCCCCGGCGGGCCGTAAAACAGCACATGATCAAGGGCCGTATTGCGCATGCGGGCGGCTTCGATAAATATTTTGAGATTGTCACAGGTTTTACGCTGGCCAATGAAATCATCCAGCCGCTCGGGCCGGATGGAGCTTTCCGCCTCATCCCCCTCTGTCTGTCCCCGGCTGACCATACGATCATCATTGCTCATTGGCCAAGCTCCTTGAGACCAAGGCGGATAAGGTCAGACACGGTTGCCTCCCCGTCGATGGACCGGGCCGCCGCCGATACGGCCATATAGGCCTCGGTCTGACGATAGCCCAGATTGACCAAGGCAGAAACCGCATCCTGCACCGTTCGGCCTTCCGCCGATGGCGCCGCACCGCCGCCAGACGTATCCGGCGCACTCGAGCTAATGGCAAATTGGGATACCTTATCTTTCAATTCAGTGATGAAGCGGGTCGCCAGTTTTGGCCCGACCCCCTTGGCCCGGCCCACCACCGTTTTATCCTGCGCGGCAATGGAATTTGACAGCTCGTCAATGGCCACCACGGACAGGATGGCCAGCGCCACCTTGGCCCCCACCCCCTGTACGGTCTGCACCAGATTGAACCAGTCTTTTTCCAGCTCACTGGCAAAACCAAACAGATGGATATGATCCTCGCGCACATGGGTTTCAATCATCAGCGTTACCGCCTCACCCACTGCCGGCAAATTGCCCAGCGTGCGCCCGGAACAGAAAACCAGATAACCAACCCCGTTCACGTCAATGATGCAGTAATCCTCGCCTATTGTATCCACAAGACCCTTGAGCTTGGCAATCATCAGCGATGTCCCCGGAATAAAATCTGCGCGCCGCCACGACGCCCCGCAGTGCGATCCTGAGTAATGGTCTTGTGCAAGCTGCCGTGGGTGCCGCCGTTATGGGCGTGACAGATGGCCACCGCCAGCGCGTCCCCGGCATCCTCGCCGTTAATGACCGCCTGAGGAAGAAGAATTTTCAGCATGGCCGCCACCTGTGCCTTACCCGCATGGCCGGAGCCAACGACGGTTTTTTTGATATGGTTGGGCGAATATTCGGCCACCGCAATCCCGGCCAAAGACGGCACCAAAAGGGCAATGCCCCGCGCCTGTCCCAATTTCAGGGTCGACATAGGGTTTTTGTTGACGAAAGTTTCCTCTACCGCCGCCGCCTGAGGTTCCCAATCGATAACCACCTGTTGCAAGCCATCAAAAAGCTGAACCAGACGCTCGGCCAGACTATAGCTGTCATCGGAATGGACAATGCCGTTGGCTACATGGATCAGGCGGGAACCTTCCACATCAATGATACCCCAACCGGTTTTACGAAGCCCCGGATCAAAACCGATCACCCTTTGTCTTTTGGACGTAATATGGGGCTTCCTTTCGGTCACGCGCTGAGCTGCTCCATGATCTCGTCGGAAATTTCATAATTGCCGTAAATATTCTGCACATCGTCAAGATCGTCCAGAACATCAATCATTTTCAAGAGCTTACGTGCCGCTTCCAGATCAACGGCAACGGTATTTTGCGGCTTCCAGATCAGCTTTGCTGACTTTGGCTCCGCGCCCACGGCCTCGGTCAGGGCGGCGGTCACGGTCTGTAAATCTTCCCGGGTGCAATATATCTCATGGGTTTCATCGTCAGAGACCACATCTTCGGCCCCGGCCTCAAGCGCGATTTCAAACATATCATCGGCGGATTTAACGCCAGCCTCAAAAATAACCTCGCCCACATGATCAAACTGAAAAGCCACACTGCCGGTTTCACCAAGGTTGCCGCCGTTCTTGGCAAAGCCAGTGCGAATATCGGACGCGGCGCGGTTGCGGTTATCGGTCAGGCTTTCCACGATCAATGCCGTGCCGCCCGGCCCGTAGCCCTCATAACGGATTTCATCATAATTTTCCGCGTCCCCGCCAATGGACTTGTTAATGGCCCGCTGAATATTGTCTTTGGGCATGGATTGACCGCGTGCGGTCTGTACCGCCAGGCGCAGGCGCGGGTTGCTGTCCATATCCGGCCCGCCCATTTTGGCGGCAACGGTAATTTCCTTGGATAATTTGCTGAATAAAGAGGACCGTTTTTTATCCTGCGCGCCCTTGCGGTACATAATATTTTTGAATTTAGAATGGCCTGCCATATGTCTTTTCCCGAAAGGCCCCAGACAGGACCTTTTACTTAGTAAAATAAAGGTTCAGAACTTTGATAATACACTGATCACGATTTGTGAACAGCCAATTGATTTTTTTCAGAAAAAACCGACTGAACCACAGTAGTGCCAAACTGTTTCAAAATGGGATAAGTTGTAAAGATTCTTTACATATCTTGACTTTATCTCATCCGTTCATTTCGTAACTATCTAGTATATAACAGTCTTTATTACTTGGCCCCTCTTTTGCATTACTTTAGTAAAATTGAATATAATACTCTTTATGGAGACGATTTCATGTTTAACAGAATTTTTACGGGCTTTGCTGTGCTTATGGCCATTACCTTCTCCACTGGTGCAAATGCCACAGTGATCAACGCAACCCTGACCGTTGACAATCATTTTGGGTTATTTGTCGGCGATAACAGCGCGACCAATCTTACATTTATCGGACGTGATAGCGCGAGCTGGACAACAACCGACAGCTTCTCTTTTAATGCCAACAATGGCGACAGGTTATTCGTCTATGCATGGGACTATGGGGGGCCACAAAGTTTTATTGGTCAATTCTCTGGATGGAATGGAACATTACTGACCAATCAACAGGACTGGCAATGGACATTACTCAGCACAAGCGAAAGCATACCGGGTAGCGCCGGAAGCCCGCCCTCATCCGTAAATCTTCAATCCCTACTTTCCAGCGCACAATGGAATAATGTTTTATGGTCCGCCCCCAATGGATCAGGTCCGTGGGGGACTTTTGGAAATATTGCAAGCAATGCCGACTATATTTGGGGGGATGACAAAAATTCATCTTCTGCTGTAGTAGTATTTCGGTCCACTCAACTGCAGGCCAATGACGTCCCAGAGCCCGCGCCTCTGGCTCTTCTGTTTGTGGGTCTTTTCGGGCTAGGGCTTGCTCGAAAATATCGCAAGTAAAAAATAGAAAACTATTTTTTAAAAGGCGGCCTGTTGGCCGCTTTTTTTTGCTTTACTATTATGACACGCCCGGCATATGACCATGTAACCTTGCCCCCATACGCACAGGTTCAATGCGTTTGGCAAGGCCGGTCTGATCGTCTGTTTCCACAAAGACACCGCACAGGGTCGCCTCGCCCAAGGCCGGGGTGAAGCGGCCCGTGGAAATCTTGCGGGTGAAGCGTTGCAAAGGCTCGGCCTTATCCATGCCGATGACGCTGTTATAATCGCCGCACATGCCGGCGTCAGTCTGATAAGCTGTCCCCCCGTCCAGAATTTGCGCATCTGCGGTCGGTATATGGCTGTGGGTGCCCACCACAAAGGAGGCTCGGCCATCGCAAAAATGTCCCATAGCCATCTTCTCCGAGGTGGCCTCCGCATGAATATCCACCAGAATGAATTTGGCCCCGCTACCCAGAGCATATTTCTTTAATTCCCGGTCCACTGCCCCAAAGGGGTCATCCAGCGCATTCATGAATATCTGCCCCATGACATTAATGACCAGCAATTTGCGGCCCCGGGCGTCCTCTACCAAGACACTGCCCCGGCCCGGTGTGCCAGCAGGGAAATTTATAGGCCGGATCAAGCGTGGTTCACCCGCGATATGGGTTTTGGTTTCCCTTTGATCCCAGACATGGTTGCCCGTGCTGATCACATCCACCCCCACGTTAAAAAACGCTGTGCAGATTTTGGACGTAATGCCAAAACCGGCGGCGGCATTTTCGCCGTTAATGACCACGAAATCCAGTTTCAGTTCTTTGCGCAATTCAGGAATTTTTTCCATGGCCAAGGCCCGTCCAGTCCGGCCCACAATATCGCCTAAATATAATAATCTCACGGCCTGTAAATTCCTTGTTCTGTCACGATGATATCCAATGGCTGATCATATTTCGCCGTGGGCAGCTTGGCGCATTTCTGCCCCTCATAGGCCACGCCAATGGCGGTAAAGGGGTGGCCCTTGTCCCGGTAAGCCTGTAACGTGCGATCATAATAGCCGCCGCCGTAACCCAGCCGCATCCCCCGCTCGTCAAAGGCCAGCAAAGGCACCAGCATTATATCCGGCATCACATAGAGCAGATCAGACTTTGGCTCCTGCGTGCCGTAAGGGCCGTCTTTCAAATCCTCAATCAGATCCCACTCCCGAAAGGCCAGATGGCGGTTTTTGCCGTTCATAACCGGCAGGGCACAGCGGCATTGAAAGGCGCTCAGGGCTTTCAGGAGAAACAAGCCGTCCAATTCTGTCTGAATAGGGTAATATCCGGCCACAATATGCGGCTCGGCCCGTTCGGCCTTGATCCCGCGCTGAACTTCTCCCGCCAGTTCCGGCAACATCAACAGGTGAGAGGCCACCAGACGCGCCGCATCGCCGTTATCCTCACCATGAAGTCTGGTGCGGGTTTCTTTCATCTCACGGCGTAATGTCGCTTTTTCCTGTTTCATTTATGGCCTTTATATATTAGGTGGCGGGACCGTATCTGCCGTCATTCAGTTGTATCCTCCGGAACCTGTTTAAACAGGTGGGCGCCGTAATAACCGGACCACGGCCCGGACAGGGACAGCTCCCTTCGGAAAGATTATCGCCCCAGGGATAAAATAAACAACGCACAGGACAGAACCCGCCTACCCCATATGTAGGGTCAGATTGACCATTCAGCAATAGGTTTTAAATATTTTTTAAGCGCAGGATTCACTCTTTGCACAGAAAAGCTCATGCATTTTTTCAATAAGCTCGCGTATTTCAGGCGAAGATATACTGTAATAGGAAAACTGACCCTGCTTGCGCACCGCCACATAATCCCGATCCCGCAACCAGCGCAAATATTGGGATACCTGCGATTGGCTGGCCAGTTCCTTTTCCTGCTCAACGATGCTGCCCGCAGACATTTCCTGCTTTTCGATCAGATTACACAGAATACTGAGGCGAACCGGATGATTCAGCGTTTTTAGAACATCCAGAGCCTGTTCCATATCTTTATATTTTGTCATTTTTACTTCATATACACTTTATGTTGACTCATGCACGTAAATATTATATTAAAATAAATTAATTTAAAATATATTAATACTAATTCAGGGATTAAGTCAATGCATATCGTAATTTTAGGCGGCGGAATAGGCGGGGTCTCCATGGCCTATGACATGCGCGCCATATGTCCATCAAAGGACGCTCACAAGATCACGGTGATCTCGGACCGGCCCACATTTCATTTTGTACCCTCCAATCCGTGGGTTGGAGTCAACTGGCGCACCCGCAAGCAGATTGAATTGCCCCTTGGCAAATATCTGGCTAAGAAGAATATAGATTTCATCCCCATTGCCGCCAAGAAAGTGCGCCCGGAAGATAACACCATTGACCTGATCAACGGTGATAGTGTTGATTATGATTATCTGGTCATTGCCACCGGGCCCCGTCTGGCCTTTGAACAGATTGAAGGGCTTGGCCCCCACGGTGGTCATACCCATTCCGTATGCCATGTGGATCATGCCGAGGATGCCGGATCCGCTTGGACCGAATTCAAGAAAAAACCCGGCCCCATCATAGTTGGTGCCGTTCAGGGGGCCTCCTGTTTCGGCCCGGCCTATGAGCATGCCTTCATTATGCACCGGGATCTGGTCAAGGGAAAAATCCGCGATCAAGTTCCCATGACCTATGTGACCTCTGAGCCCTATATCGGCCACCTTGGTCTGGGCGGGGTCGGTGATTCCAAAGGCATGCTTGAAGCGGAAATGCGCAAACGTGACATCAAATGGATATGCAATGCCAAGGTTGAAAAGGTTGAAAAAGGCCTGATGCATGTGGTGGAACATGATGAATTGGGCAATGTGAAGCAAAAACACGAATTGCCCTTTGATTATTCCATGATGCTGCCCTCATTCGCCGGGATTGATGCCCTGATGGGCATTGATGGGCTGGTCAATGAAAAGGGCTTTGTCCTGATTGACGATTACCAGCGCAACCCCACATTCCAGAATGTTTTCGCGGTGGGTGTCTGCGTCGCCATCGCCCCCCGTGAGACCACGCCGGTTCCGGTCGGGGTGCCAAAAACCGGTTATATGATTGAATCCATGGTCACGGCGACGGCTCATAATATATCCGACATTTGCCAGGGGAAAGAGCCAACCCATAAGGCCACATGGGCCGCCATCTGTCTGGCTGATATGGGCAATACAGGCGTTGCTTTTGTGGCCATCCCGCAAATCCCGCCCCGCAATGTGGCCTGGATGCGCGGCGGTCGCTGGGTTCATTGGCTGAAGATATTTTTTGAATGGTATTTCCTGCGCAAGGTCAGGACCGGCACTATCTCCCCCATATATGAGAAATACAGCCTGCGCCTGTTGGGTATCCGCAAGCGGCAACTCAAAAAGTAGAGCAATATCAGACCCATATTCAGCTTGAGTGGCGTATGGTGATCTTCAATTCATCACCTTCGGGGCGTTCAAACAGATTTTCACAAAAATCGAACATGCCCCGATCCACCTCCATGCTATAGGTAGCGCCCTTGTCCCGGTTGCGGCCCTCTACCCTCTGCCATCGGGTTTCGCGGTCTGCGTCAACGAGATGCAGGCAAATGTCAAAGCCGTCTTCCCGGGCAAGGTCGTAAAATTTCTGTCGATGCGCAAGCTGTAACAGCCCGAGGTCCAGAACCGCATCCACATTAATTTTCATCAGCTGCCGCACATGTGACCAGATCAGGCCTTCTATACGACCAATGCGCGTCATGGCCCAATCATATTCTATATCACCGTCGAGGTCAGGGCTAAAAAGACTGGTCATCCATTCATCGATGGCAAAATGAATAGCCCCGGTCTCGCCTGTTAATTTTACCGCAAAAGTGGTCTTGCCTGCCCCTACCGGCCCACATATAAGATGTATTTTAGCCATATAAAAAGCTCCTGAAAGCAAAAAACCGGCAAGGAATTTCCTGCCGGTTTTTATAATCAATAAAGCTGAGGCCTAATAGTTATCATTAGGCTCCAGAATCTGGCGTCCGCGATATTTGCCGGTGCTCAGGTCAATATGATGACGACGGCGCAGTTCACCGCTTTCGTTATCTTCTACATATGCATCAACGCTCAAGCTATCGTGAGAGCGACGATTACCGCGACGATGCGGCGATATTTTCCTTTTTGGAACAGCCATTGTTCTTATCCTAACCTAATCTGTGAACCAGAGATGAAACCGTATTATCCGGTGCCATTCCTGACCCTGAATCTCAAAAACAGTGTGTTATCGTTAAATGAGGGGCCAATGTCAAGCACTTCCTGACTTAAAATAAGCAATCAAGTTGCCGCATCTCTATGGCGGCTGATAAACATCAAAAAAGCCCCTGTCAACAGCAGAACAAAAAGCAACGGCAGGCCGATCAGAAAATCAAAAATATCACCCAACATTCCGGAAAAGTAACTTTCCACAACAGTTTCGCGCATACTGTCCATACCCATGGCATTATAAGATTGCCATACCTGTTCCACCGTCATCAGACGCAGATAATTCGCATCAAAATACCTTACGACCTCGTAACCCGACATTATCACTGCAAAGAAAAGAAAGGCATACCCCACGTACCGTACAATATTCATGGTCTCACCTGTATATTTCTTAAGGTTGATTATAGCGCAAAAGTCCGATTCTGACAAATTTCCGAAAAAGAAAGACTATTTCAGAATATTATATCTAAGATGGCTTGCATCCTCTCGCAAGATGGGTATATTGCGGCCTTCACATCGTGAATATGGAGAGGTGGCCGAGTGGTTTAAGGCGCACGCTTGGAAAGCGTGTATACTGGCGACAGTATCGAGGGTTCGAATCCCTTCCTCTCCTCCATTTATCACCCGGCACAAATTTCACCCAGAAAACCCAATAACCACAATAACCCCCGCTCCAATTAATTCAGCCAGACTGTGTCTATGGAAATCAATATATCCAGCCAAGACGCAGGCTGAATGATCTTGGCCTGAGCGGTGTGACATGGTCAATCTCACTCAGGCTGAAGGGATTGCCAAAAGCAAATGTATTGGCTTTGGTATCAAAAACATTATCCACCAGCAAGGTGATACGCCACGGGCCACGGCTGACCCCGAATTGTGCCGTACCCAGATGATAGGCATCCGACTTGCGCGATGCCCCTGCCTTATACAACAGATGAGCCGCACCCACATAAGTATAGCTCAGATCAATGATCGCCATCATATCCGGCCCGAGACTGAACTCATATTGCCCCGCTACATTCATGGTAAAAGCCGGTGCGCCGGGCAAGGGGCCGTTCTTTACGGCACCGACGGCCTGTCCGAATGTGCTGTTTACCTTGGTAAGCTCTGAGAAATTCCAGGCGGCGCTGGCCTGAAGCTGCAACGCACGCAAAGGATGATAGGCAATTTCTATTTCGCTACCAATCACCCGCCCGTTCCCGATATTACCAATGATCGGCAGGCCCGCAGAATCAAACTGATCTGACTGAATATTTTGCCAGTCTGTATAAAAAACGGCCCCGTTCAGGCGAAGCTGCCCGCCAAGCAGGCGATGTTTCAGTCCTAATTCTACATTTATCAACTTGTCTGATGCAAATGTACTCAAGGCGGTCCGGTCAAGCCCGTTATCGTCATTTTCATCGTCATCCGAGTTGATTTCCGTCGGTCCCTTGAAATTGATCCCGCCGAGCCGATAGCCTTCCGCCACCTGAAGGTAATATAGTCTGTCATCATTGGCATAAAAGCTAAGGGTGAATTTCGGGGCCACGCCATTTTTTTTTCGCTGACGGCCCGTGGCCTCAGTAATATTTCCAATCCCCACATCATCCAGAAAAGATACCGCCGTATTATTATAATGAAACCACCGCAGCCCGCCGGTCACGGCAAAGCGTTCGGACAGGAAATAAGTGGCCTCGCCAAAGACGGCGATTTCATCAAGTTTTTCTGTCAACTCTTCCCGATAAAGCGTATCCGTCGGGCCATATCCGGCAAATTCAGCGGACCCCGGCGTCACAAAGCTGGCCACCAGATTTTCACTGCGGTGGGACAGGAAAAAACCAGCGAGCCATTCAAATTTACCCCCGCCCTTGGAACTGAGGTGGGTCTCGCTACTGACGGTTTTAATATGCCTGTCATCCTCAAAAGAGCTTGGGATTTGTGGGAGATTCGACAGTTTTTTCACCGCCAGTGTGCCGTCGAAAAAATTATCAAGATCCCGGTCCAGCCACGAAATATTGGTCACCAGATCCGCCCACGAAAAATCGGCGTCCAGATTAAGATACCCATGTTTCAGCAAGTCATATCGCGGTTCCTGTAAATAATTATCGCGGTTAATGGGGCTCAAGGCTCCGTCATAATAATTGGTATCATCGTCTATCTGATGCTGAAAATTAATACCCGCCGTCAGGGTCAACCACTCCACGATATTCAAACTGATCGCAAAACGCCCGCCGTAAAGCTCACTGTCATTCACATTATTCAGCCCAAGGCGAACATCATCGATGTAGCCTCCATCTTCCTCGTAATAGGCGACCCCGCGCATGGCCAGACGGCCCTCTATCACTGGAACATTCAGCATGGCGGTATATTCCTGTGAGGCCGCCCCGCCGTGGGTCACTTTATAGGTGGCTGAAATATCGCCTTCATAACGGTCAAACATAGGCTTGTTGGTCACCACCCGATAAATCCCGCCCAGTGATCCAGACCCATACAGGGTTCCCTGTGGTCCCCTCAGCACCTCGATACTGGCAATATCCAGCAGCTTGAAACTGGGTTCCGGCGCGTTATAGATCATGCGGGAATTATCAAGATATGTACTCACCAGGGCCTGTGTCCGGCCCGAAAAAGATCCGTCGGACAGGCCCCTGATGATAATTTTGTTACGGCTTTCCCCCTGATTGGTCGCTGACAGGCCTGCAATCTTATATACCGCATCATTGGTTGATCCGCCGCGCAAGCGGTCCAGTGCCGCGCCGGAAATAACCGACATGGAATAGGGCAATTTTTCGGCGAAATCCGTCCGCCGGGTTGCGGAAACCTCAATTTCCTCAATAATCAGCGACTGATAGTCATCTGACCTTGATTGATCATCCGAAGCGGGGAAATATCTGGGCTGCCTGGTTACTTTAACCGCTGTAGGCGATAATATTTTATGGGTAAAGCCGGTGCCCTTCAGAAGACGCGACAGCCCCTCCTCCAACGTGTAATGCCCTTTGATGGCATTGGTTTTGCCATCTCGGTAAGACAGACGGGGCCGAACGATGGAAATATTAGACTGTCTGGCAAATGTCACCAGCGCCTTTGCAATGGGCGCGGGTTCCACATCATAGTCGTGCGCGCTCCCTGCCATACCCCGGCATGTCAGAAAATTTAAAAATATAAAAAAAGAGACCAGAAATGTCAGTCTGTTTCCACGCCGCATACAAAATACTTCTTTTTATCAGGCTCAGTATTCTTTGCCGTTCGCGCCGGACTTTAAAAATATCTCGCCATTGCTTTTTTCTATATAAACCGGCAGTCCCTCAGACAAAACAAGCAATGCATCCTGTTCATCGGTCGTTCTCACAACCCCGGAAAAACGCAGTTCACGGGCCTGACCGACAACATGGATTGGTGTAGGGAAATAACGGTTCAAATCATCCACCACATCAGCCAGTCTGGCTTCGTCATATTCAAGATAGCCATTTTCCCAAGCCATGACAACCGCCGGATCAACTTTCGTCACATTGGTGTTTCCAGTACCTTCGTTATGAATAAGCTGTGCGCCGGGCAGAAGCCGGACAATTTCCCGCCGGGGTAATGTATTCTTTTCCGTTGCGGGAACCACATCAACTACCCCCTCGGCAACGGTTACTCTAACCTTGTTTTTATGGCGCAAGATGTCAAAGACCGTCCCAACCACATGAACCTGACTGTCCCCAAGGCCCACAAGAAATGGCCGTTTTGCGTCCTTTGCCACACTATAAACAACCTGACCATAAGCCAGTTCAGTCCGGCGGACTTTATCCTCGAACATAACTCTAACTTTGGAATTGGTGTTAAGCCGCAACATGGAGCCATCTGCAAGCGTGATCAATTTTTGCTCCCCAACAGCCGTAGCATATTCCTGTACCGCCATCTCGGGCTTTGAAATTTCACGGGTGCCAAACACCAGCATGATCATCGCCGCCACGGCTGCCGCCGCTGTGACCCATTGGCGCATACCCCCCCACCGGTGGCGGGCATCTATGACATTGGACGCCGGACGTTCAACCGATACTTCCCCGTCATCTATATGGGCATTATCAAGGTCAATCAGAATATCTTCTATGGCGTCATAGGCCAAACGGTGGCTGCCATCTTGCTCAAGCCAATCGGTAAAGGCAAGCCAATCGTCCTCACTGGCCGCCGCATCGCCAAGGCGCACATGCCAACGGACTGCGGCGTCCTGCGTTTCTTTAGGTATTATATTGGCTATTTTATCACTCATAAATTATTTTCCCGGCACCGCCGATAGCAGACGGTCCTACCCAATAGACGCCGCCGCCTGTCACTTACCTCCATAAAAAAATTAACCATGATCATTTTGTTCGCTCCCCATATAAGCCAGCAGGTGCTTCAAGGCCTTGCTCACATGCTTTTCCACGGTGCCAACGGACACCCCGTGATGAGCCGCAGCCTCCTTATAGGTCATCCCCTGAATTTTGCAGGCCTTGAAGACCGCCTGACATTTCGGGGGAAGCTCTTTTATACCCATTACCAGCCGGTCAAGTCTGCGGCGGGCATCCAGTGCCCGGTCCGCATCCGGTATATCCTGCACAGGTTCCGTCCCCACCAATGTGACCTGACTATCGGACCAGTTATGATCGCGGACCCGACGCCTTGCCGCCGCCTTGCGGTAATCCAGCACCAGATTATTGGCCACGCGATACAAAAAGGCCGTCGGATTTTCGATGGGGGTTTCCACCGTGGTGCGTTCAAGTTTCAGGTAGATTTCCTGCAAGATGTCTTCTGCAATCTGCGCATCCCGAAGGCGGGCAATGAGGAACCGCTGTAACGCCTGTCTTTGCGCAAGGTAATGTTCCAGCAAGCTGACCTTCAATTCTTCCTCCAACGCGCCGTCCCTGAATTATAAATTTATGCGCTTTCCAGAGTATTACAGTAACTGTTCTGGCCCATCAACCGAAATATTGTCACATTCCTGCGACTACCGCAGAAATACAAGCTCTTGAAGTCATATGATTTTTCAAAATTTGCCTTTTTGCAGCATGGCCTGTGGGGGGAACTTTCACCCTGTGTCGTCTTACCAAATGTCACCTGATGTGGTGGCGTGTAACTACTGAACAGCAATAACGCTGTTTGGTAATTTGTTTAAAGCCTCCGACTATAGGAAAAGGAAAGTGAGCACGTCTGACATGAAATTTGTATCCTTACGAAAAGCGGGTTTTACTGTGCTAGTCATCTCGCTCTTTGGCTTTCTGTTCATGACAACATCGGCAATGGCCAAAGAAAAGAAACTCGACCTGTCCCAATATCATGGCAAGGTTGTGTATCTGGACTTCTGGGCATCATGGTGCGGTCCGTGTCAGCTTTCCTTTCCCTTCATGGAGGGATTAACCCACAGCTATTCAAAGGATGACCTGGTGGTGGTGACGGTCAACCTTGATCGGTCCCATAAGGCGGCCACGGAATTTCTCCGCAAAGCCGGGTCAAATCTAACCGTAATTTACGATGAAAAAGGCGACATCGCCCGGGCCTATAAGGTTTCGGATATGCCGACCTCTATTGTTATTGGCCGGGGCGGGAAAACCCGCTTTACCCATAAGGGATTTCATCCTGACCAGAAGAAAGAATACAGAAACCATATTGATCAATTGATTAACGCGCATTGAGAGAAAGATACTCAGAAATGAAGAAAACCATAATGACCTTTGGCCTTTTCGGGCTGACAATCTTACTGGGCGGCTGTGCCACCGTACAACCGTGGGAACGCGATGTGACAGCCCGCCAGTCAATGCAGCTTAACAAAAACGCCAATTTCACATCAGCACATGAGCATATTTATTTCAGTAAAGAAGCCTCTGCCGGTGGCCGTTCCTTTGATGGAGGAGGTTGCGGATGCAACTGAGTAAAAAAAATAAAGGCCGGGTCGGGGCAACGCTATGCCTGATCACTGCCAATTTGTTTACTGTAACCGGTCTGCACGCACAAGACATAACGGATAGTACCAACAATCCATCGGCACAGGATTCCGCAGAATCTCTGAATGTTTATGATCAGCCCGCCAGCACCCCCGGTACGACCACCATCGACAGTGCTGTGCTTTTTTATAAGGAAGACGGCGGACGCATACAGGCCATTGAACCTATGGTCTCCCTGACCCATAACACGGAGAATGACAGTGTCTTTTCCGCAAAGCTGACCTTTGACAGCCTGACCGGCGCAACGCCCAACGGGGCGGCACCGTGGAAAAGCAGCCAGATATTTACCTCCCCCACCCGTCAGGCAAATGGCGATGATGAGAACGAAGGCAGCACCGGCGCATCCGGTGGCACCATTGTCATTGACCCCATCACTGGGCAACGCACCCTTGAATATACCGCCGATGCCTTTATGTTGCCGCTGGACAGCGGGTTTGTTGATCAGCGTACCGCACTTGATCTGGGATTTACGACGCCGCTAACGTCCGGGACCAAGCTCAGCCTTGGCCTGAACGGCTCCCATGAGCGGGACTATAACTCCTTTTCTGGCCGGGCTAGTATTGCCCAGGACTTTAACAACAAGACCACAACCCTGTCTCTTGGGGTGAATTATGAACATGATGTTTCAAAACCCTTTTTCGGCACCCCAACACCCTTTAGCGTGATGAGCGGTGACCAAAAAGGACCGTCACAGAATAAAAATGTTCTCAGCCTGATTGCTGGCGTGACCCAAGTGATGACCCGCAACTGGCTGCTACAGTTCAATTACAGCTATGGATCGGTCACGGGTTATCAAACGGACCCCTATAAGATACTCTCGGTCGTTGATCCTACCACAGGGGCACCGCAGACTTATCTGTATGAATCACGGCCCGAGAAAAGAACGCGCCACGCCTTCTATGCGGGGAGCAAACTGGCCCTTGGGTCCTATGTAACCGACCTGTCTGCCCGTTATTACCATGACAGCTGGGGCATCAACTCCATAACGGCCAACATGTCCGAGCATATACCCATCGGAGACCTGATGTATATTGAGCCGGGTGTGCGCTATTATCACCAGTCTGCCGCTGACTTTTTCACCTATTATCTGCCGTCCAATGTGGCTCTGCCACTCTATGCCAGCGCGGATAGCAGGCTGGACAGCTTTAACGCCATCACCCTCAGCCTGAGCGGCGGTTATATGATCAACGACCAGATAGAGCTTTACGCCATGGTTGACGCTTACCGCCAAAGCAAGGCCGGACAAAAAGACACACTCCCCGGTAACAATCAGGATTTGAAACTCTACGCAGGCACCAATGCGCTCAGCATGATGACCGGCGTTAAGGTCAAATTCTAATGAGGGGTGGGGCACGGCCATGACTTTTTTCCTCCCGGTTATGGCCGGCCCCAAGGGATTCATAAAACCAATGCACAAAAAACGCAAACCCGTCAGCCACTTGTTCATGGCCATGAATTCACCCTGTGACATACAGGTTGACGGGGATGACGTGCATCTGGCCCGGGAACTGGGCGCCTTGGCCGAGGCAGAAGCCCATCGGATTGAAGCCAAATACAGCCGCTATCAAGAAAATAGCCAGCTGTCGCAGGTTAACCGGTCCAACGGCACGCCCGTAGAGGTGGACACGGAAATGATGGCCCTGCTGACCTATGCCAACAGCTGTTATGAGTTGAGCGATGGTCTGTTTGATATTACCTCCGGCGTTTTACGGCGTATCTGGCGGTTTGACGGGTCGGACAAGCTTCCCGCTGAGGCCGAGATAGAGGCCCTGATGCCGCTCATTGGATGGGATAAGGTCACCTTGGGCAAGAATGTAGTTACCCTTAAACCCGGCATGGAAATTGATTTCGGCGGTCTGGGCAAAGAATATGCCGTGGATCGGGTATTGATGTTGCTGGCCGAAAAAACCGACAGTCCAATATTGGTTAACTTCGGCGGAGATCTGCGGGTCAGTGGCCCCCGGCGGGACGGCAGTCCATGGCGCATAGCCATCGAATCCGTGGAACCGGACGATCCGTCAGCCGCCACCCTTGGCATTAAATCAGGGGCCATAACCACCAGCGGTGACGCCCGGCGTTTTCTGCTGAAAGGCGGCGTTCGTTACAGCCACATTCTAAACCCGCGCACCGGACGGCCCGTGATTGGGGCCCCGCGCTCCATCACTGTGGCCGCCAGAACCTGCATGGAAGCCGGGATTATATCGACACTCGCCATGGCCAAAGGGCCTGACGCCGAGCGTTTTTTGCGGGATGAAGAAATGGCCGCCTGGGTATTGCGCTGATAAAGCAAATAACTCTCCGGGCTTAAAATAATTAGACACGAAAAGGATTTTTTTCATGTATCGTATTCTCCTTGCCACTTTGTTTCTGGCCATTTCAGTACAAACGGCCTTTGCCGGATCTTTTGCGAAAGGCACCCATTATGATGCCCGGATTGCCGTACAGAGACTAAGTGCCAAACCGGGGAAGCCGATCAATATTGCTCTACTGATACAACCGGAAAAAGGGTGGCATATATATTGGTCCAATCCCGGGGGATCCGGCTATGCCCCCAAGCTGAACTGGACTCTGCCCCGTGGTTTGACTGTCGGCAAGCTGCGCCATCCTGCCCCGACCCTGCTTATGCTGGGCGGTATTGCCTCTAACGTCCATGAGGGCGAGACAATCCTGCTGCAGGAATTATCTGTCCCTGCCAATATATCAAAAAAGATTGGTCTTCCGCTCCGGCTGGACCTTGACCTGCTGGTCTGTTCAGACAGCAGCTGTGTCCCCGATCCGGTGCGCCTTGATCTGACAATTCCGGTGGGCAGTGGCCGAATTGATCTGGCCGAATTTGCCCTGTTCAAGCATGCCGAAATGAAAATGCCCCAACCACTTGCAACCGGGGCCAAATTTCAGGCCAATAAAGAAAATATCAGCATCTTCATACCCGGCATTACCCTGTCCGATGGGGAAACAGCCCGTATCTTCAATGATCAGGCAAAAATAATCCGCGATGGGGCGCGACAGACATTTACCACCGCAGAAGGCGGGCTGATCATAACCATTCCCGCCG
This sequence comes from Alphaproteobacteria bacterium, assembly GCA_013152755.1. Classification (GTDB taxonomy): domain Bacteria; phylum Pseudomonadota; class Alphaproteobacteria; order Sphingomonadales; family Emcibacteraceae; genus Paremcibacter. The sequence continues at coordinate 2,228 of JAADFR010000157.1, read as the reverse complement.
GGGACGTGAAAGCGGGCGAACAGATGTCCGGTGTCCTGCGCATTGACAAGCCCGATGGCAAAATGCAGGCCTATAGCTTTACGGCCCCGGCGGCAATATCTCTGCCTGCCGTTATCCGGAACGATACGATCGAAACCACCAGTTATAGCTTCCTGCTGGCCTTTGGGGCGGCCATATTGGGCGGGTTATTGCTTAACCTGATGCCCTGCGTCTTTCCAATCTTAAGCCTTAAAGCCATGGCGCTGGTCCGGTCCGGTGGTGATGATCGCGCCGCCAAGACAGAGGCCGTGGGTTATAGTATCGGGGCTATCGGCATGATCCTTGCCCTCGGCGCGGCCCTCCTGGCGGCGGACAGACATTGGGCTGGGCCTTTCAGTTACAGGATACCCGGGTGGTTATATTCCTGCTGTTGCTGGTCACCGCCATTGCCACCAATATGGCGGGCCTGTATGAGCTGCCGACCCTCGGCGGCAATGGGCAGGCAAAGGGCGGCTTTACCGGGGCCATAAGCACCGGCGCACTGGCTGCCTTTATCGCCACCCCCTGCACCGGACCCTTTATGGCCAGTGCCTTGGGCGCGGCCCTGTTATTGCCTGTCAGCGAAGCCATGGCCATCTTCTTTGGTCTTGGTCTGGGGCTGGCCCTGCCCTTTCTAGCGCTGGGCTTTATCAAACCCATGCGGAACTGGTTGCCCAAACCCGGCGCTTGGATGCAGAAATTGCGTCAGATATTGAGTGTCCCCATGTTCATAACCGCCCTTGGGCTGGCGTGGATAGTCGGGCGGCAGGCCGGGGTTAATATGATGGCCGGTGCGCTGGCCATGGCTCTTATGCTGACCATCAGCCTGTGGTGGTATGGGATGCGTCAGTTTTCAGACAAGAAAAGCTGGCCGGTAATGTTGCCGGTTCTGGTGGCGCTGCTGTTGCCTTTGAATGTGATTAACACGACCCCGTCCATTGCCAATACGAATGTTGATCTGGGCGAGCTTGAAACGGTGGCCTTTTCAAAAAGCCGTCTGGCAGAACTCCGGGCCGACCACAAGCCGGTTTTCCTCTATATGACCGCCGACTGGTGCCTGAGCTGTAAGGTCAATGAGGCCACCAGCCTGTCATCGGCATCCGTGGTCACCACATTTCACAAGGCCGGGGTCAAGGTCATGCGCGGCGACTGGACCCGGGGCGATCCGGCAATCACCGCCTTCCTGAAAGAGGTCGGCAGCGCCGGGGTTCCGCTCTATCTCTGGTATCCCACAGATGGCAAAGCCCGGCAACTGCCTCAGGTACTTACCCCGTCCATGCTGACGGAGCTTATAGATTACAAATCCAACGGGTGATATTCTTTGCCAAGGTCTTTGGCAACCGCCTCATAAGTCACATGACCACCGGAAATATTAACCCCGTTGGCCAGATGGGCATCATCCCGGCAAGCCTGTTTCCAGCCCTTGTTGGC